>NZ_LR607283.1:0-2564 GCF_902162175.1 Bartonella saheliensis | reverse complement strand
TTAAAGGCAATAGAAAAATTTATAAAGATAGTGATGTTAGTGAACAAAGCACAAATAAAGCAGCATAATTGAACGCGCGGGCGCGGCGGGGGCGTCTCTCTTTCAAATTTTCCATTCCAAATTTTAGCAAATCTTTATCACATTAGATTGTGAGGGTGTCCTTATGTGCAAAAAATATGAATTAACTAGCGAAATCAAAAAAATTAAACATGCACTTACTCGTAATATTATTAACCTTTATCGCATTCGGGCTTTAAAAGATTTTGATGATGTCAAAGCTGGTTCTTTGGGTGGCTTTATTGAAAAGGAAGCCAATCTTTCTCATGATGGCAATTGCTGGGTGTATGATGATGCTTGTGTCTATGGTCATGCCCGTGTTTATGACAATGCAAAAATACGGCATTTTTCTCAAGTGTGTGGTCAAGTCTATGGGAATTGTGAAATCTATGGCAAGGCTTTCATCTCTCAATATGCAAGGGTTTATGACCATGCTTGTGTCTATGGCAATGCCCGTGTTTATGGCAATGTTTATGGGTATGCCCATGTAACTGGGGGTGCTTGCATTTTTGCTGATGCTCATATTTATGATCATGCGCATGTTTCTTATGATGCTACGGTTTTTAGTTATGCAAGGGTTTATGGTCGTGCCATTGTTGCTGGCTCGGCTCGTATTCATAGCTATGCTGAGGTTTATAATAATGCCTTTATTAATGGTCGTGCAAAAATACATGGCAAGGTCTATGGTGGTGCTTTGGTGGGTGGTTGTGCTGAAATTTATGGCTCTGTTTTTGGCAATGCCAAGGTTTTATTCTATACCAAGGTCTGGGGTCGTGCTTATGGCAATGCGAAATTAACCAAGAAAAGCAAAGTAAGGGAAGTTCCTATAAATTATGAGGTTTATGAAAGCGATCATGTCATCAAGATTATTGATAAAACAGAATAAAAAACAGCGCTTGGGGGGCGCCTTTAATGGCTACAAACGCATTATAAGATACATTGTTTAAAACGTATCATAAAAGAGAGAGTTCAAAAAGAAAGCCGTGCCAATTGATATGACGTGGCTTTCAAATTTTGATTCTAATGATTTAATAATCATCCACAATGGAGTAATGAATGCATATATACAAAACGTATCATATTGCAAGTGTTCTATTGTTTTTATGAAAACTTATCAAAAGAACCGTAAATGATGGGTATAATTTTGATAGCATTCATTTGAATAAGAGAAACTATAAACGCTTGTTATAACTATCAAACGTATTAATCATAACGCCCTTTTCTTTAAAGAAATTCATTTGAAAAAAATACATAATCACAATGCTTTTTAAAAATATTTCAATATGCTGACCTCGAAGTTGAGTTGAGTGAATTAAAATAACTGATATTCTAAAATCAAAACCTATCAAACAAATCAAAACGTTTTTATCAAATCTAAGGCTTTTAAATTGGCTCTGCTATGAAATCTAGATCTTTGCTTTTTGATAAATGAGACGTTTTTAAAAACAAATGATAACTGAGATAATTGTTATAAAAAGAGGTTTTAAACGTTTCTTATAAAGATCTCATTTTATGTTTCAAACGTTTAAACGTTCATTTAAAGAGGTTATCATAAGCGTATTTTCATTGTGCACTTAAACATAATTGCCTTGCAAATTAACCAGCTCAATTTTGAGTTCGTTATCTTTAGAATTAAGCATTTCTAACTTAGTATTATTAAAATAAGCACTTGAAATTATACCTATATAGGTATATTAATAATCATGAGTAAAATAAAACGTATCATATGGCTTGGATCTTCACTCAAAGATATAAAAAGTCTTCCTGATCTTATTCAACAAAGGATTGGTTATGCTCTTTATCTTGCTCAGATAGGAGATAAAGGAGAAAATGTTAAGGTTCTCAAGGGGTTTGGATCTGCCAATGTTCTAGAAATTATTGAACGTGATATTCAAGGAACTTATCGCGCCGTTTATACAGTAAAATATAAAAAATCTCTTTATGTGTTGCATTGTTTTCAGAAAAAATCGACCCATGGTATTGCAACACCAAAACCAGACATAAATCTGATTAAAGAACGTCTCAAATTAGCAGAACAATTAGAAGGAGATTAAAATGATCAATGTTTTTCACGGGAGTTCCAATGTTTATACGGATCTTGGTTTTTCAGATTCTAGAGAGATGCTTATCAAAGCGCAACTTGCACATAAGATTACTCAAATTCTGAAAGAAAAAAACTTAACACAAAAGCAAGCTAGTCAACTTTTAAAAATGACTCAACCAAAATTGTCTAAACTTTTAAGTGGAGAATTTCGAGGGATTAGTGAAATGAAAATGCTTGAGTGTTTGGCAAAATTGGGAAATGATATCAAGATTGTTGTAAGTTCAGAAAAAGTTAAAACGCTTGAAGGACAATTTGAAGTTGTTTTTGCTTCTTAAACCTCTTTATGATTTGTTTTTATGCTCTATTCGTACATAGCAATTATTTATAAACAATGGTCAATTTAAACATGTATAAAAGTGTGGATTCTTAATTGGATTCATATAAAATAATTTCACATAAATTA
>NZ_LR607195.1:0-239272 GCF_902162175.1 Bartonella saheliensis | reverse complement strand
TGAAGCTATTTCGTGTAATCCACATAATCCACGGCGCCATTTTACTGAAGCAGAACTTGATAATTTAGCACAATCAATTCGTCAGCACGGTGTTGTTCAACCTGTTATTGTAAGACCTTCACGGGAGTATCCTCAGCGGTTTGAACTCATTGCTGGTGAACGGCGATGGCGTGCTGCACAGCGTGCTCATTTAAGTCAATTGCCAGTAATTATTCGCGATGTTGATGATAAAACAGCTTTAGAATTGGCAATTATTGAAAATGTTCAGCGTGCCGATCTTAATCCTATTGAAGAAGCAATGGGATATGAACTTTTGCTAAATGAACATGGTTATACGCAAGTAGATTTGGCCCAGGTTATTGGAAAAAGTCGAAGTCATGTTGCAAATACGCTTCGTTTGTTAAAATTGCCAGAAAAAGTACAACAATTTTTAACTGATGGTCAACTCTCTGCTGGTCATGCGCGTTGTCTTATAACCGTCGATAATCCACAGGATTTGGCCGAAAAAATTATTCGTGAAGGTCTTTCTGTGCGTCAAACTGAAGTACTTGCCTATGAACAGGCTAACCCGAAGGTCAAAAAACGAACCTCTGTAGAAAAAGATGCGGAAACTAAATCTTTAGAAAAGTTGCTTGCAGATGTCATCGGAATGAAAGTTATTATTAGGCATGGGAAAAAAGGTGGTGATTTAAAAATACACTACTCTTCATTAGAACAATTAGATGATATTTGTCGGCGTTTGCAAAGCTAATCAATTGTTCAAAATAAAAAAGTCCTTTTAACAATCGTCTCTTAAGATTTTAATTATTCTGTACATATTTTTTTTAGCAAATTCAATATTGCTTAAAGGTATAATGTTTTGTTTATGAGCAGAAATTTCTTCGTTTGTAAGGATATTTAGTGTTGCTTGAAGTGCTAAGTGACCAACAACAAAATCTTTCAGTGTGAGGTCATTTTTTCTTAAAATATTTACAAGTTTTGGTTTACGAGAAATATAAGCGATATATCCTTCAATACACTCGTCATGAGTGGGTGGATCATTTTCGATCTTAGCTGTTTCTGGTTCTGGAGATAAATTGTCACATTCTTTTCCTATCTTCTCCAACTTTAAAAGAAAATCTTCTGTTAAAGGATAATTCGCAACAAGGGGTGATAGAGAAGAATGATTATCTGTTTCTTTTTTTATTTCTTGAGCATATAACACAAAGGAGAAAAGGAACAGAAAACATAATACAAATCTAAACATGATTTTTTAAATATCCTTTCTTTTCCCAATTTCAGCTAAGACTTCTTTATTTGTGTTTTTTTGCAGAGATAGTGAAAATAAAAGTAATTATGAGGAATGCTAAAAACACGGTGATTTTAAAATATACTATTCTTTATTAGAATAATAATGGGATGATATTTGTCGATACCTCAGAATTGATAAATTCATCCAAAATGAGCTCTTCATAGCTACTTAGAAGAGTGGTTGTCTTAGATGTTTTTTACAAATTTAAAATTGTTTGGAGATAGAATATTTTTCTGAGGTGAAAACTCTTTTTCGAATGTAAATGCAAGGAGTATCGATATTTCTGTAAGCATTAAGGTATCAGCAGCAAAATCTTTAGATCTTAGGTTGTTTTTTCCAAAAGGCTCATGATTCTTAGTTTGTTAGAAATAGAGGAAGTGTCGTTTTCAATTCTAAAGCGAAGATGAACGCCATACGTGCTAGGATCGTTTTTTCTATTGATTATTTTTGAATCTGGAGAGAGATTTTTATATTTTTTTCCCATTTTCTCTGGCTTTAAAAGGAAATATCCTGTTAAGGGATCATTTGCAAAGAGAGGCGATGGAGGAAAGAGATTATCTGTCTTTTTATTTAGTATATGATGCAAAAGAAAAAAGGAATAGAAAGCATAATGCAAATCTAAATATGATTAAAAATTATCCTTTTTTTTCCGAATTTCAGCAAAGACTTCTTCATCTGTTGCATCTTCCATAGCAAGATTTTTTCTGATCGTATGATCATCCCAACGAAGAAAAGGATTTGTTGCTTTTTCTTGACCTAAAGTGACAGGGAGAGTCATGGCATTTTTTGTGTGCAATAAAAAAACATCTTCTGCTCTTTGTTGAAGTTTTTGATTCTGTGGATCAAGCATCAATGCGAAAAGAGCATTGTTTTTGGTATATTCATGGCCACAATAAAGAAGTGTTTCATCGGGAAGTTGACGAAGCTTTTTTAAAGAATACAGCATTTGTGCTGGTGTTCCTTCAAAAAGGCGTCCACAGCCAAGTGAAAAAAGCGTATCTCCAGCAAAGAGGAGTTTTTTTTCAGGAACGTAATAAGATAAGGCGCCTAGTGTATGACCAGGTGTTGAAAGCGCTAAAATTGTTTGACTGCCAAAGAAAAAGCTTTCGTCAGGCTGAAGTGTTTTATCAAGGTGACGAATTTTTTCTTTTTCTGCCTCTGGTCCAATAACAATAGTCTTATAAACTTGTTTTAACTCTGCTAGTGCCTCTACATGGTCGTGATGATGGTGTGTTACAAAAACAGTCTGAAGTGTCCAATTACGGCGTTTTAAAGCATTATGGATAGCTTTACTTTCAGGAGCATCAATAGCGGCTGTATAGCCGCTTTTTTCATCATGAATGAGTACACCGAAATTATCTTCTCGACAGATGAACTGTTCAATCAACATGCCTTTTCTCCACGAACAGTGTACAGCAATAAATCTACATGATTTATAATGATGAATGCATTTTGTTTAGGAATCAGATTTGTCCTTTTCTGGAAAAAGTCCCTGTGAATGTTTTAATATAAGAGGCATTTGGGTAAGCATGAAAATAACTGTTATAGGCATCACACCAAATACCTTAAAACTCGTCCAAAAATTATCGCTAAAATTGCGCCAAATGATCTCATTCAAAAGAGCAAGAAAAACGAAAAAAAATGCCCAACGATAGGTCAATTTTTGCCATCCTAAATCATCGAGTGTTAAAGTAGAATCAAGCGCATAACGCAACAGTGGTTTTTTAAAAAACATGCCACCAAAAAGAATAACAGCAAATAAACTATTAATGATTGTTGGTTTCATTTTAATGAAGGTATCATTATGAAGCCAGAGCGTTAGAAAGCCAAAAACGAGAACAAACACTCCTGAAATAAGAGGCATAATAGGAATTTGTCTTGCAAGGATCCATGATAAGCTTAGAGAAATAATAATCGCTACCATAAAAATAGCTGTTGCTGGAAAAATGGGTTTGCTAAAATTTTGAAAAAGTTCAATGTTTTTTATCAACCATTCTCCCTTATAATTGGCAAAAAAGAAGGCGACCAATGGTCCCATTTCTAAGAGAAACTTAAATGTTGGTGAGAGAGGCGTTTTTTTATTGTTGTTCATATTTTTCTCAGAATTATTGTGTAGATTAGGGTTCGTTAAAGGTTGTTTCATACATGTTTTCCTACAATAGTTTCGGCAAAGTCAGAAGCAGAAAAGGGTTGAAGGTCTTCAATATTCTCCCCTACACCGATAAAATAAATAGGTAATTTATATTTTGCTGCGATCGCAACAAGAATTCCTCCCCTTGCGCTACCATCAAGCTTTGTCATGACTAAACCGTTAACACCGGCAATATCGCGGAAAATATCTACTTGATTAAGCGCATTTTGCCCAGTGGTGGCATCTAGTGTTTGAAGAACTGTATGGGGCGCTTGGGGAGTATGTTTCTTCAAAACACGGATAATTTTTGCCAATTCATCCATCAATTCAGTTTTATTTTGTAGACGTCCAGCGGTATCAATAATCAAAACATCACTGTTTGCTTTTTTTGCTTTTTCATAAGCATCAAACGCTAAACTTGCCGCGTCTGCTCCTAGTTTGGTGGAAATAACAGGAGAACCTGTGCGTTCACCCCAAATATGCAATTGTTCAATAGCTGCGGCGCGGAATGTATCACCAGCAGCGAGCGTGACTTTTAGTCCTCCTGCGGTAAGTTTTGCTGCAATTTTTCCAATGGTTGTTGTTTTTCCTGTACCATTTACACCCACTAGTAAAATAACATGAGGCTTATGATTAAGATCAAGTTCTAATGGAATTGCAACAGGTTCCAAGACTTTTTTGATTTCGTCTGCCATAATGGTGTGAATGTCATCTGGAGATAAATTTTTCTCGTAACGACTAGAAGCTAAATTATCCGTAATACGTGTAGCCGTTTCAATACCAAGATCTGCTTGAATCAGAATATCTTCCAGCTCTTGCAATGTATCTTCATTAAGTTTTCCTTTAACAAAGAGATCACTAATTGATCCGCTTAATCGTTGTGAAGAAAGAGCTAACCCCTTTTTTAGGCGTCCAAACCATGGCGTTTTTTTCTGTTCAATAGAAGATACAGGAGAAAACTCTTCAATTTTCTTCTCATGCACTGTATCCGTGACAATAACCTTTCCAGAAAGGGGAATTTTTTTAGAATCTTCTTCAAAAGACAGAGTTTTCTCATCATATTTTGCAGATATTATATTTTGACTTTCTTTTTGTTCTGCTTTTTCTTTATTTATACCTATAGAGAACTGTTCGTTTTTTGTGTTTTCACTTTCTTTTACGCCATCATTCTCATAAGAAGGTGAAATCTGTTCTTTTTTTCCTTCTTCAGATTTTTTAAAAGAAAATATTTTTTTAATAAAAGATTTTGTCATAAGGATTTCCTGCTCAAGCTGCATTTAATTTTGGAAGGACAGCAATCAATTTATTGCTATCGTGGTCAACAATAAGGGCTTGAACAATTGTTCCAGCTTTTGCACCTTTAATTTGTGTTAGAGTATAATCTTCTGTTCGTCCAATTTCATCTTTTTCAACGAGAATTGTTTGTTGGCTATTTTGTAAACGAGAAAGATGTTTTTGATAAGCTTCCTCTCCTACTTCGCGTAACCGTTGTGCACGCATCTTGATTATTTTACGATTGATTTGCGGCATTCGTGCGGCAGGTGTCCCTTCTCTTGGACTAAAAGGAAAAACGTGGAGATGTGTTAAATGACAATCATTCACCAAAGCGAGGCTATTTTGGAACATCTCTTCTGTTTCGGTGGGAAAACCTGCAATTAAATCTGCACCATAAACCATTGTGGGACGTTTGGAGCGCAATTCTTGGCAAAATTGAATTGCATGTTCACGCAAATGACGGCGTTTCATTCTTTTTAAAATCATATTATCACCGGCTTGCAAGGACAAATGTAAATGCGGCATAATCCTTGCTTCATAGGCTAAAAGATTGATAAGTTCTTCATCTGCTTCAATGGAGTCAATTGATGAAAGGCGTAATCGAGGCAAATCAGGAACATGATGCAAAATGGCAGAAGTTAATTTCCCTAAAGTCGCTTTTCCAGGTAGATCGTGACCATAGCTTGTCAGATCAACACCTGTTAAAACCACTTCTTGAATACCATTATCTATAAGCTGTTTAATCTGTTCAATGACAGCTCCCATGGGGACTGAACGTGATGGTCCGCGTCCATAAGGGATAATGCAAAATGTACAGCGATGATCGCATCCATTTTGCACTTGTACAAAGGCACGTGTGCGTTCTTCCATCGCACTTACCATATGTGGAGCAATTTTTTGCACTTCCATGATGTCATTTATACGCAACTTTTCGGAATGGTTGATGCCAAAATCAGGAAGTTGACGATAAGAATGCGCGTGGAGCTTATCTTCATTGCCTAAAACAAGATCCACTTCTGTCATGGAGGCAAAATTTTGTCCTTCTGTTTGAGCTGCACATCCTGTGACAATAATACGGGCATGAGGATTTTCACGTCTTGCTTTTCGGATAGCCTGTTTTGCTTGTCGCACAGCTTCAGCCGTGACAGCACAAGTATTAAAAATAATAGCACCATCTTTAAGCTGATCTAATCCTGAAGAAGTACTTTCTTTGCGGATAATTTCCGATTCGTAGCTGTTTAATCGACAACCAAATGTTACAATTTCTATAGCCATCAAAAGTGATCCTTTTTATAGTTTCCTGTTAAAGGATTTAAAAAACCACTAAATTCATATTTGATTGGACCCGTCATGATAATATGATTGTCTTCTCTATAAAAGATATTAAGTTTTCCCCCTGGTAAATTCACATCGATATGGCGGTTTGTAAGTCCACGTCGATAAGAAGCTACCGCACTTGCACAAGCAGCACTCCCACATGCTTGTGTTAATCCAGCGCCTCGTTCCCATGTGCGTAAATTTAGGCTTTTCTTTGACACAACATGCGCAATGGAAATATTGCACCGTTCTGGAAAAAGAGGATCATGTTCAAGTTTTGGTCCATATTTTTCTAAGGGAAAATGTTGAATATCACTCTCAATAAAAAATATAGCGTGGAGATTGCCAATGGATACAAGGCTTGCATCTTTTAGGGGACCAGCAGTAATATTGACGTGGTTGGTATCCACTATTTCACGTGAAACAGGCATATCTTTTGCGTTGAAATTTGGGCATCCCATGTCAACAGAAATGAGGTTGTCGGCTTGGCGTTTGCCTGCAATAATTCCAGCAGGGGTTTCTAAGCGAAAAGCTTCCCCCAAATTGTGATCTATAAGCCATGCAATGACACAACGGGTACCGTTTCCGCAAGCTTTAGCCATTGAGCCGTCAGCATTCCATATTTCAAGGCGGAAATCAGCTTCTTGTTGGGTTGCCTTGTGAAGTGCCATAATTTGATCAAAACGCGTTTCATGATCTGCTGCTAGAGCGAGGATTGCTTGTGGTGTGAAAGCATCTTCGCTGTCACGTAGATCAACAACAATAATTTGATTTCCAAGACCGTTCATTTTGCTGAATGGTATTTTCATGAAATTTCTCTATTTTATTGATTGCCCACAAAAGATATATGACTGAAAGTCTTATAAATTTCTAGTGCTTAATAGATATAAAACGAGTGGAGAAATTATTTATTGTTTTAAATAGGCAATTTTCATCCTGTTTTTTTTATTTTATTAACGTATCTTTGTAAAATGCCATATAACAAATGTTCACTCATTGAGTGAGCTTATTTATTGTCGTGGGAAAGAGTATAAATATGTCATTTTCAAAAATTTCATTTTTCATTGCACTATCAACAGTTACATTTTTAGGGGGATGTTTAACGTCGCGGTTTGACAGTAATGATAGTAACAACACATTAGAAGTTTTTTATCCACTTCAACCAATAGAAACAGAAGTGGTGCCTGATATATCATCTTCTTCATCAGCTGTTGAAGCCGCAGATGCTTCAATGTATGAGAAAGGAGATTCTCAGAGTGATGGACGAATGGCTAGCCTTGAATTGCCAAGCAGTGCCGTTGATTTGTTTCCTGCAAGTATTGCTGGGGTGTGGAATCTTTCTATGGGGGGCAAAGTTTGTAGAATTGCAACGCCACAAACAAAATTTGGACAAGGATACCGCGCCGGGCCTTTACATTGTCCAGGAATCATTTCTCAAGTAAAATCGTGGTCTGTTAAAGGGAAAAGATTATACTTCTATAATAATTCAGGACGCGTTATTGTTGCTCTCCACTCTTCTCATGTGGATCGTTTTGAAGGACGTACACTTGATGATCGCCCGGTTGTTTTAAGCCGCTAGAGTGTTTTTGGTCATTTTGAAAATAAGAAATAGATGTACAAGTTTGTGAAAAAACATCTGTTTTATAAAAATAATTTTGAAAAAGGTTGTTTTTATGACTTTGGTTTCAATGCGTTATAAAGAGCTGGTCTCAAAGGGAGAAATCAATTTGGATCCAGCTCAATTGGCTTTGACAGAGTATTTTGATCAATTGTTACACAAAATTGCTGAGAAAAAAATTTCCCACTCCCTAGCTTTTTGGCATTTTTTCAAGAGAAAAAAACAATCTTTATCCTGTGTTTCAAAACAAGATGAGGGGGATGCTTCCTTTCAGGGACTGTATATTTATGGTGAAGTAGGACGAGGCAAAACTATGCTGATGGATTTGTTCTTTTCTTGTTTGCCGCAAGAGCGTAAAAAACGCGCCCATTTTAATGATTTTATGACCGATATACATGAGCGTATTAATGTTTATCGTCAAGCTTCAATACATAAGAAAGTTGGACAAGATAATCCTATCTTAGCGGTTGCTGAAGATCTTGCACAAGAAGCTAGAGTGCTTTGTTTTGATGAATTTAGTGTTACGGATATTGCTGATGCAATGGTGCTTGGTCGCCTTGTTGCCGCTTTGTTTGATAAAGGAATTTTCTTTGTTGCAACTTCAAATGTTGCTCCTGATAATCTTTATTATAACGGTTTAAACCGAGAGCTCTTTTTGCCTTTTATTCAAGTTTTGAAAACACATGTTCGCGTTGTTAATCTTGATGCAAAGACAGATTATCGGCTTGAAAAATCAAATCTACAACATGTGTATATAACACCATTAGGGAAACAAGCAGATGAATATATGAATCAAGCTTGGGTATTAGTGCTGCAAGGGCACAAAGAAACATCTGCTGAACTTTCTATAAGAGGGCGTCTTATCTCAATTCCTCGTGTTGGCGCAGGTTGTGCACGCTTTGATTATCGAGATTTATGTGCAAAGCCTTTGGCAGCGGCTGAGTATTTAGCATTAGGAGAGCGTTACCATACGATTTTTGTCGATAATGTACCGGTGATGGATGATACATATCGTAATGAAACAAAACGATTTATTTTACTTATTGATGTTCTTTATGAACGCCATATAAGATTATTTATGTCAGCAGCAGCAAAACTTGAGGATTTATATAAGGGACATGCACAGACGTCCGAAACTTTTGAATTTCAGAGAACGCAATCGCGTCTTTTTGAAATGCAAAGTCAAGATTATTTAAAAGTTTGGGCAGAACGTTTTCTTCTTTAAGGGAAAAGCTGATTATCGTTTTACTTTTTGAATTTAAAAGAAGTGTAATAATTCTATTGTATTTTTTAAAAATTCACTTTATCGGTACATTTATAGTAATTTTCTAATAGTATGTTTCCGTGGAGGATTGTGGCTTCTATAAAGTAAAGAAGTTTAGTGAATTTCAGATTTTTTCTTTTGAAGACATTGTTGAAATGTAGCTAAAAGCAGAAAAATATTTAATATACCGGCGCGGCTTAAGTATATGCTGCGTTTTCTAAAGTTAGGAAAAATAAAATGGCACGGAAAAAAATAGCTCTCGTTGGTTCGGGTATGATCGGTGGTACTCTAGCACATATAATTGGGCTTAAAGAGCTTGGTGATGTTGTCTTATTTGATATTGCAGAAGGTATGCCGCAGGGAAAGGCTCTTGATATTGCTGAATCTTCACCTGTTGATGGTTTTGATGTCAGTTTAAAAGGTGCAAATGCTTATGAGGCAATTGAGGGGGCCGATGTTGTTATTGTAACAGCAGGTGTTGCCCGTAAGCCAGGTATGAGCCGTGATGACCTTCTCGGCATTAATTTAAAGGTCATGGAACAGGTTGGTGTTGGGATTAAAAGATACGCGCCTTCAGCGTTTGTTATTTGTATTACTAATCCCCTTGATGCAATGGTATGGGCATTGCAGAAATTTTCGGGTCTTCCCGTACATAAAGTGGTTGGTATGGCTGGTGTCCTTGATTCGGCACGTTTTCGTTATTTCTTGTCTGAGGAGTTTAAGGTCTCTGTTAAAGATGTGAGCGCGTTTGTTTTAGGAGGACACGGTGATTCAATGGTGCCTTTGGTGCGCTATTCAACGGTTGGTGGTATTTCTTTGCCCGATCTCGTGAAGATGGGTTGGACTACACAAGAAAGAATTGATCAAATTATCCAACGTACCCGCGATGGTGGTGCAGAAATTGTTAGTTTGTTAAAAACAGGTTCTGCTTTTTATGCACCGGCTGCTTCTGCTGTTTCTATGGCTGAAGCCTATTTGAAGGATACTAAGCGTGTTTTACCTGTTGCAGCTTATCTTTCAGGGGAATACGGAGTTAATGATACCTATGTTGGTGTTCCTGTCGTGCTTGGAGCGGGCGGTGTTGAGAGAGTCATTGAAATTGAGCTTGATAAAGAGGAAAAAAGTGCGTTTGAATATTCAGTGAATGCGGTTCAGAAGCTGTGTGAAGCTTGTATCGCTCTTGCGCCTGCTCTCAAATAAATTGAGTAAGATTCTGTTCCTTAAAATTAGAGTATTTAAAATATTAGTATTTGAAGATTAGTTAAAGTAATTCATAAAAGAAAAGGACAAATGCATGAATATCCATGAATATCAGGCCAAACGTCTGCTTCATGAATATGGAGCACCAATCGCAAATGGTGTTGCTGTTTATTCTGTAGAGCAAGCTGAAAAATGGGCAAAGAAGTTGCCTGGACCTCTCTATGTGGTGAAAAGTCAGATACATGCTGGTGGCCGTGGTAAAGGTAAGTTTAAAGAACTTGGCCCTGATGCAAAAGGTGGTGTTCGGCTTGCAAAATCCGTTGAAGAAGTTGTCGCATATGCTCAAGAAATGCTTGGTAAAACTTTGGTAACCAAACAAACTGGTCCAGAGGGTAAACAAGTCAATCGTCTTTATATTGAGGATGGTGCCGATATCGAGCGAGAGCTTTATCTTTCGCTTTTGGTTGATCGTAGTGTTGGTCGAGTGGCTTTTGTGGTTTCAACAGAAGGTGGAATGGATATTGAAACAGTCGCTGAAGAAACTCCAGAAAAAATATTAACTCTACCCATTGATGCTACACAAGGCGTTACCTCTGATGATTGTGCAAGGCTTTGTGATGCATTAGAATTGCAAGGGTGTGCAAGAGAAGATGGGGAAAAGCTTTTTCCCATTCTCTATAAGGTGTTTTGCGAAAAAGATATGAGCCTTCTTGAAATCAATCCCCTTATTGTGATGAAAGATAGTCATTTGCGCGTTCTGGATGCAAAAGTTTCTTTTGATAATAATGCCCTGTTTCGTCATTCAGATATTTTGGAATTGCGTGATACTTCTGAAGAAGATCCCAAAGAGATTGAAGCATCAAAACATGATCTTGCTTATGTCGCTCTTGAGGGTACAATTGGCTGTATGGTCAATGGTGCGGGGCTTGCTATGGCAACAATGGATATCATTAAGCTCTATGGCGCAGAACCAGCAAACTTCCTCGATGTTGGTGGTGGAGCTTCAAAAGAAAAAGTAACTGCTGCTTTTAAAATTATTACTGCTGATCCCAATGTTAAAGGGATTTTGGTCAATATTTTTGGTGGTATTATGCGTTGCGATGTCATTGCTGAGGGTGTGGTTGCTGCCGTTCGCGAGGTTGGTTTAAAAGTTCCTTTGGTTGTTCGTCTTGAAGGTACAAATGTTGAGCAAGGTAAAGCAATTATCAGTGACAGTGGTTTGAACGTTATTCCCGCTGATGATTTAGATGATGCTGCTCAAAAAATTGTTGCAGCCGTAAAGGGAGCTTAAACAATGTCAATTCTTGTGAATAAAGATACAAAAGTTCTGGTTCAAGGGCTTACAGGAAAAACAGGAACATTCCATACAGAACAAGCGCTCGCTTATTACGGCACGCAAATGGTCGGTGGTGTCAATCCTAAAAAGGGTGGTGAAACATGGGAAGGCTCTCAAGGCGAAACCTTGCCTATTTTTGCTAGTGTTGCAGAAGGAAAAGAAAAGACAGGTGCTGATGCTTCGGTTATTTATGTTCCTCCTGCGGGAGCCGCGGCGGCTATTATAGAAGCTATTGATGCTGAGATCCGTTTGATTATCTGTATTACCGAAGGCATTCCTGTTATGGATATGGTGAAAGTAAAGGCAAGATTAGAAAATTCACAATCGCGTCTTATTGGTCCTAATTGTCCTGGTATTCTTACACCAAATGAATGCAAAATCGGTATCATGCCTGGTTCTATTTTTAGAAAAGGCTCTGTTGGGGTTGTTTCACGGTCAGGAACCCTAACCTATGAAGCAGTTTTTCAAACAAGTCATGAAGGACTTGGACAGACAACAGCTATTGGTATAGGTGGCGATCCTGTTAAGGGTACAGAATTTATTGATGTACTGGAAATGTTTTTGGCAGATGATGAAACGCAATCTATTGTTATGATTGGTGAAATTGGTGGGTCTGCTGAAGAAGAAGCAGCGCAGTTCCTCAAAGATGAAGCAAGAAAGGGTCGCAAAAAACCAGTAGTTGGTTTTATTGCTGGTCGTACAGCACCTCCAGGACGCACAATGGGGCATGCTGGTGCTGTTATCTCGGGTGGAAAAGGTGGAGCAGAAGATAAAATTGCTGCAATGGAAGCTGCTGGGATTCAGGTTTCTCCTTCACCCTCAACGATAGGTAAAACCTTGATGTCGGTTTTGAAGGGCTAAGAGAAAACTTCATTTGAATAAGGGTATATATATCTTATTTAGATGAAGCGTTAGATGGAAAAAGGTGAGAGCTTTTTTGAACTTTCTGATTTTCATTTGTTTTGCAAGCGCTTAAAGGTCGGAAAAAGATATAAGGAGACGGAATAAATGTTCCGGAGAAATATATGGCAAGGCACGACGAGATAAATAGTCTTTTTGCACAAACGTCGTTTCTGTATGGTGGAAATGCGGATTACATAGATCAACTTTATGCCGAATATGAAAAAGATCCCAGCAGTGTAGATTCACAGTGGCGTACCTTCTTTGAAAATCTGCATGATAAAAAAGAAGATGTTCTCAAAAATGCTGAAGGGGCGACATGGCAACGTGATCATTGGCCGTTAAAGGCAAATAGTGAACTCGTCTCTGCTCTCGATGGTGATTGGTCTGTTCTTGAAAAACAGGTTGGTGATAAATTAAAGGAAAAAGCAGCAACAGATGCTGCGCGAAAAGGAATAGTCTCTAGCGAACAAGATATTATTCAAGCAACGCGTGATTCTGTTTATGCGCTGAGGATGATTCGTGCTTTTCGCACACGGGGGCATCTTCGTGCAAAGCTTGATCCCCTTCAATTGGCAGAAAAACTTGAGGACTATAAAGAACTTTCTCCAGAAGCTTACGGTTTTACTCCTGCTGATTATGAGCGGCCCATTTTTATTGATAATGTTTTGGGTTTGGAATACGCAACTATCCCGCAAATGCTTGAGATTCTCAATCGTACCTATTGTTCAACAATTGGTGTGGAATATATGCATATTTCTGATCCTGCTCAAAAGGCGTGGCTTCAAGAGCGTATTGAAGGACCAGATAAGCGTGTTGCTTTCTCACAGGATGGCAAAAAAGCGATCCTTAACAAGCTTATTGAGGCAGAAGGATTCGAACAGTTTTTAGATATAAAATATAAAGGAACAAAGCGTTTTGGACTTGATGGTGGTGAAGCACTGATTCCTGCTCTTGAACAAATTATTAAATGCGGGAGTGCTTTGGGAGTGCAGGAAGTTGTTTTAGGAATGGCTCATCGTGGTCGTTTAAATGTTCTTTCCCAAGTTCTTGCAAAACCACATCGGGCTATCTTTCACGAATTTAAAGGAGGGTCTTATAAGCCTGATGATGTAGAGGGGTCTGGTGATGTCAAATATCATTTGGGAACTTCAGCCGATCTTGAATTTGATGGTAAAAAAATTCATTTATCGCTTTTGGCAAATCCATCTCACCTTGAGATTGTTAATCCGGTGGTGATTGGAAAGGCGCGTGCTAAGCAAGATCAACTTGTGGGGCGTATGCATATGGATGCACTCCCATTAAATGAACGCTCAAAGGTTTTGCCATTGCTTATTCATGGTGATGCTTCCTTTGCAGGGCAGGGGGTTATTCAGGAAACTTTTGGTCTTTCAGGTCTTAAGGGTTACAATGTTGCTGGTTCTGTTCACGTGATTGTGAATAATCAGATTGGTTTTACAACAGATCCGCGTTTTTTGCGCTCTTCACCTTATCCATCCGATGTCGCAAAAATGATCGATGCGCCTATTTTCCATGTGAATGGTGATGATCCTGAGGCGGTGGTCTTTGTTGCGAAAGTGGCAACAGAATTTCGTCAAATTTTCCATAAGCCGGTGGTGATTGATATGTTCTGTTATCGTCGTTATGGGCATAATGAAGGTGATGAACCTTCCTTTACACAGCCGCTTATGTATAAGGCTATCCGTAATCACAAAACGACTCTTCAACTTTATAGCGACCAGTTGGTAGCAGAGGGGGTGCTCGCTCTAGAAGAGATTGAACAGAAAAAAAAGCATTGGCGGGATAAGCTTGAAGCTGAACTTGAAGCAAGTGCTTCTTATAAGCCAAATAAAGCAGATTGGCTTGATGGAAGCTGGACTGGTCTTAAAGCTTCAACCAGTGCTGATGAACAACAGTGTGGCGCGACGGGAGTTGAATTAAAAACTTTACAGGAAATTGGTAAGAAACTTGTCGAGATTCCAGAAGATTTTCATGTTCATAAAACAATTCAACGTTTTTTAAGCAATCGTGCTAAAATCTTTGAAACCGGTGAGGGCGTTGATTGGGCAACCGCTGAAGCTCTCGCTTTTGGCTCGCTTTGCTTAGAAGGGGCGCCGGTACGTCTTTCCGGTGAGGATGTTGAACGGGGAACTTTTTCACAACGTCATTCTGTTCTTTACGACCAAGAAAATGAAGCGCGTTATATTCCTTTAAATAATTTGCAAAAGGGACAAGCTCTTTATGAGGTTGTTAATTCTATGCTTTCTGAAGAAGCTGTTCTTGGTTTCGAATATGGATATTCCCTTGCTGAGCCGCGAGGATTAACGCTTTGGGAAGCACAATTTGGTGATTTTTCTAATGGCGCGCAAGTTGTTTTTGACCAATTTATTTCATCTGCTGAACGTAAGTGGCTTCGTATGTCTGGTCTTGTTTGTTTGTTGCCTCATGGTCTAGAAGGGCAAGGACCAGAACATTCTTCAGCACGTTTGGAACGTTTTCTGCAACTTTGTGCGGAAGATAATATGCAGGTTGCAAATTGTACAACGCCTGCAAATTATTTTCATATTTTGCGTCGGCAGATTAAACGTGACTTCCGTAAGCCATTGATCTTAATGACGCCGAAATCACTCTTGCGTCATAAGAGAGCAGTTTCTTTCCTCAGTGAAATGGCACCAGAAACGAATTTTCACCGCTTGTTGCTTGATGATGCGGAAAGACTCAAAGATTCTGTTATTAAATTGCAAAAAGACAATAAAATTCGTCGTGTCGTCCTTTGTACGGGAAAAGTTTATTACGATCTTTATGAAGAACGTGAGAAAAGAGGTGTTGATGATGTCTATTTGCTTCGTGTTGAACAGCTTTATCCTTTTCCTGCGAAAGCCTTGGTGGATGTGTTGTCACGCTTTTTGCAGGCAGAAATTGTTTGGTGCCAAGAGGAACCAAAGAATATGGGGGCTTGGTCATTTATTGAGCCTTATTTAGAATGGGTTTTGACGCATATTAATGCGCAATATTCACGTGCACGTTATGCAGGGCGTCCTGCAAGTGCATCACCGGCCTCTGGGTTGATGGTGAAACATCTAGAACAGCTTGCTGCGTTCCTTGAAGACGCATTAGGCTCTTAAATTTATGACTACTCTGATGTATGGAAAAATATTATGACTACTGAAATCCGTGTTCCTACTTTAGGCGAATCGGTTACCGAAGCAACTGTTGGTAAATGGTTTAAAAAACTTGGCGAAACTGTTGCTATGGATGAACCTTTGGTTGAATTAGAAACTGATAAGGTAACAGTTGAAGTACCCTCACCCGTTGCAGGGAAATTGTCTGAAATCATTGCAAAGGAAGGCGATACAGTTGAAGTGAATGCACTCTTAGGGACAGTTGAAGCTGGAGCTGCTGGTGTTTCTCAATCATTTTCGCCTGCTGCTACACCTATCCCTGCAGCTGAATCTACAGTAAAGCAATCTTCTTCCAGTGGTACAATGCCTCCTGCACCTTCAGCAGCGAAAATGATGGCAGAAAATAATATTGTAAAAAGTGATGTTGCTGGTTCTGGAAAGCGTGGACAAATTCTCAAAGAAGATGTTCTTGGCGTTTTCGAACGGGGAACAAAAACGCTTTCTCCTGCTGTTTCTACATCTAGTTCTTCTGTTACTCCTGTGCAGGAAGTCCATGAAGAGCGTGTTCGTATGACAAAATTACGTCAAACAATTGCCCGTCGTCTTAAAGATGCGCAAAATACCGCGGCAATGCTAACCACATTTAATGAGGTTGATATGTCCGCAGTAATGGATTTGCGTAAGCGTTATAAAGATATTTTTGAAAAAAAACACGGTGTTAAGCTTGGTTTTATGGGCTTTTTTACCAAAGCTGTTTGTCATGCATTAAAAGAACTTCCTGCTGTCAATGCAGAAATTGATGGTACAGATATTATTTATAAAAACTATGTTAATGCGGGAATCGCTGTTGGAACAGATAAAGGGCTTGTTGTTCCTGTGGTACGTAATGCTGATCAGATGTCACTCGCAGAGATTGAGAAAGAGATTGGTCGGTTAGGACGTCTTGCCCGTGATGGAAAATTAGCCGTTTCTGATATGCAAGGTGGTACTTTTACCATTACCAATGGGGGGGTTTATGGATCATTAATGTCTACGCCAATCTTAAATGCGCCGCAGTCTGGTATCTTGGGGATGCATGCGATTAAAGAGCGTGCAGTGGTTGTGGAGGGACAAATTGTGATTCGCCCCATGATGTATCTAGCACTCTCTTATGATCATCGTATTGTAGATGGCCAAGAAGCTGTGACTTTCCTTGTGCGTGTTAAGGAAAGTTTAGAAGATCCGGAACGCCTTGTTCTTGACTTGTAAAATACAATTTTCAGGATGAAAGGAAAAACGGATGTCTTATGATGTGGTTGTGATTGGAGCGGGACCAGGTGGTTATGTTGCAGCAATAAAAGCGGCGCAATTGGGGCTTAAAACAGCAATTATTGAAAAACAGGTAACATTAGGGGGGACATGTCTTAATGTCGGCTGTATTCCTTCTAAAGCATTGTTGCATGCCTCAGAAGTGTTTGCTGAAACGCAACATGGTTTTGAAACACTTGGTATTTCTATTGCAAAATCAAAGCTTAATCTTGAACAAATGATGGCGCATAAAAAAGCTGTGGTGACTGCAAATACAAGTGGTGTCTCTTTTTTAATGAAAAAAAATAAAGTTGACACTTTTTTTGGTACCGCCAAAATCTTAAGCGCAGGTCATGTGGAGGTTACTACTCGGGATGGTAGTACACAAAAAATTGAAACAAAGAATATTGTTATTGCTACGGGATCAGAGAGTTCAGGCATTCCGGGTATGAATGTTGAGATTGATGAAAAGGTTGTTGTCTCTTCTACAGGAGCACTTTCCCTTGAAAAAGTACCAACACGTATGATTGTTGTGGGGGCTGGTGTTATTGGTTCAGAGCTTGGTTCAGTTTGGAGCCGTTTAGGTGCTAAGGTAATCATTATAGAGTATCTTAATAAAGTTTTAGGATCAATGGATGGTGAAATTTCACGCCAATTCCAAAAAATAATGGAAAAACAGGGTGTTGAGTATAAGACTGGTGCAAAAGTAACAGCTATTACGCGCTCTACTTCAACGGCTCAGGTAAGTTTTGAAGCGGTTAAAGGTGGTACTTCTGAAACTTTAGAGGCTGATGTTGTGCTCATTGCGACTGGACGTTCTCCATACACGCAAGGTCTGGGTTTGAGTGAGGCTGGTGTTCAGGTAGATGAGCGCGGCTTTGTTGTTATCGATGCGCAGTGGCAGACAAATATTCCAGGAATTTATGCGATTGGTGATGTTGTTAAAGGACCAATGTTGGCGCATAAGGCAGAAGAAGAAGGCGTTGCTGTCGCAGAAATTTTGGCGGGGCAAAAGGGCCATGTTAATTTTGATGTGATTCCTAGCGTTGTTTATACTCAGCCGGAAATCGCTAGTGTAGGCAAGACAGAAGAAGAACTTAAAGCTGCTGGTATTGAATATAATGTTGGTAAGTTCCCTTTCATGGCAAATGGTCGTGCACGTGCTATGCAAAAGAGTGATGGATTTGTTAAAATTCTCGCTGATAAAAAGACTGATCGCGTATTGGGGGGACATATTCTTGGATTTGGTGCTGGTGAAATGATCCATGAAATCGCAGTTTTAATGGAATTTGGTGGTTCATCAGAAGATTTGGGACGTTGTTGCCATGCACATCCTACTTTATCTGAAGCTGTGCGCGAAGCAGCTTTAGCCACATTTGCTAAACCGCTTCATATCTAAATGGGATTTGAATATTTCATAAGCTTTCTTGGAAAAGCCTAAAAGATAGTTTATGAGTCAATTTATACGCTGTATGTTTTTGGAAAAACCGCTCTCTCAAGAGCGGTTTTTCTACATTTTCATCAATATATCAGAAAAGCTTTTTAAGTGTTCCAATCTATAATAAAATAGAATGCTATCTTTCAGGTAAATTATATCCAGTTAATAATTCTACGATTTCTCTATAAATTTTACAGAGAAATCTTATTTCTCAATATTTCTGTTAATTATAGAAGACCTTATTTGCTTGATACAAAAGATGATCTCAAACAGTTTTTACCATGCATCAGAGAGCTTTCTTATCGTAAAAAACAATATTTATATTGGCACTATAGATAAATTAAAACTGCAATTTTTTCTCTTCTTGTTGCTCTTTTATCCAGGTGGAAAGTCCCATACGGTCGAGAGATTTAAGAAAGGGTTGTGGTGGTAATTCTTCTACATTGATCATGGTTTTTACATCCCACTCACCGGTGGCAATAAGGAGAGCTGCTGCTGCTGCTGGTACGCCGGCAGTGTAAGAAATACCTTGTGCACCCGTTTCGTTAAAAGCTTGTTTGTGATCGGCTATATTATAGATAAACACTTCTCTTGGTTTTCCATCTTTTTTGCCTTTAATAAGATCTCCAATACAAGTTTTTCCTGTGTAGTCTGGTGCCAAAGAAGCTGGATCGGGTAAAACAGCTTTCACAACTTTTAAAGGAATGACTTCTTGACCTTCTGCTGTTGTAACAGGCTGTTCAGATAAGAGGCCAAGATTTTTCAAAACGGTAAAAACATTGATGTAATGTTCACTAAATCCCATCCAAAAACGGATATTTTCAACATCAAGATTTTTGGATAAGGAATGAATTTCATCATGTCCTGTCATGTAGGCTTTTTGTTTTCCAACAACAGGAAGATCCCATTCGTGGCTGACTTCAAACATTTTATTGGAAACCCATTTTTTATTTTGCCAAGACCATACTTGTCCCGTAAATTCACGAAAGTTGATTTCTGGATCAAAATTCGTGGCAAACCAACGTCCATGACTTCCAGCATTAATGTCAATGATATCAATATCAGTGATCTTATCAAAATAACATTCACGTGCTAATGCTGCATAAGCATTTACAACTCCTGGATCAAAACCAGCGCCTAAAATAGCAGTGATGCCAGCTTTTTCACACTCTTGGCGTCGAGGCCATTCATAATTGCCATACCAAGGTGGTGTTTCGCAAATTTTCATAGGATCTTCATGAATGGCAGTATCGATATAAGCACATTTGGTTTCGATACAAGCGGAAAGAACGGACATGTTAAGAAAGGCTGAGCCAACATTGATGACAATTTCACATTTGGTCTTTTGGATAAGTTTTACAGTTTCTTCTCTATTCATTGCATCGAGTTTGTGACTCTGAAGAACACTTTGTTCTTTCATTGTGTTTTTTTCTCTAATGGAAGAAATGATGGCTTCACATTTTTTGAGAGTTCGTGAAGCAATATGAATTTCACCGAGAATATCGTTGTTTTGAGCACATTTGTGCGCAACAACTTGTGCAACACCTCCAGCACCAATAATGAGAATATTTTTCTTCATCGTGGGATCATCTCCTTGTTCAATACTGTTTGTTGTATAATCGTTTTTTACGGTTATTCTTTCATGAAAGACTTATCTGATAATCATGATAGTTAAATTGACGTTGAAGCGTTAGTGTACCATCAAATTCTTTGATGACAATGGCAGGCATTGCAACGCCATTAAACCAGTTTTTCTTGACCATTGTATAACCTGCTGCATCCTGAAAAGACAATCTGTCACCTATTTTCAGAGGTTTTGGAAATTGAAATGTTCCAAAAATATCACCGGCAAGGCAGGATTTTCCGCAGACCATAATTTCGTACGGACCTTGATTTGGTTCTAATTTCGCATTTTCGCGGTAAATGAGAAGATCAAGCATATGTGCTTCAATGGAACTATCAACGATAGCGAGTCGTTTTTCATTATACAATGTATCAAGAACACTGACTTCTAGAGTGGTACTTTTTGTTATAGCCGCTTCTCCTGGTTCTAGAAAAATAGTGACACCATAGGTTTCTGAAAACTGTTTTAGGCGTTCTGCAAAAGCTTCTAAAGGATAATTTTCATCGGTAAAGTGAATTCCACCACCAAGGCTAATCCAATCAACCGCAGCGAAAAGTTCTGCAAATTTTTCTTCCATGTAGTGAAGCATTTGATTGAAAAGATTAAAATCAGCATTTTCACAATGGTTGTGGATCATTAAACCATTTATGAGTGGTAGAACTTCTTTTATAGCATTTTGGTTGGTTTCTCCTAAGCGACTAAAAGGGCGGGTGGGATTGGCAAGATCAAAATTGGATGCACTGATGCCTGGATTTAACCTGAGACCTCGTTGAAGAGTTTTTGTTGCATCAGAAAAACGTTGAAGTTGTTGAATGGAGTTAAAAATAATTTTGTCTGCATAGCTACAGACTTCATCAATTTCATGATCTGCCCAAGCAACCGAATAAGCATGGGTTTCTTTACCAAATTTTTCCCTTCCCAAACGTAGTTCATAAAGGGATGATGATGTGGTTCCATCCATAAATTCAGACATGACATCAAAAACACTCCATGTGGCAAAACATTTTAAAGCAAGCAAAACTTTCGCTCCGGACATGCTGCGTAAGCGAGCGATAACTTCCATATTTTTTATGAGCTTAGATTTATCTATAAGATAATAGGGGGTTTTTATCATTGTCTCTTAATTCTCTTTTGAAGGATCTTATTCTTTAGATCAACGTTTAGTACAAAGAGCAACAGGATGTCTCTAGAAAAAAGATTTTTAAAAAAAGAATCTGCTTCTGTCTAGCACTAGTAAGACTTTCTGTAACTGCGTTTTGTTTTTGTATGTTGAGATTTGCGTTATGTGTATGAAAAAAAAATTGTATTATGCTTTAGCTCTTGTACTCTTTGGCAGTTTTTTCATTATAACAACCAATATTGTGAATTTGGTGCAAGATAAAAGAGATCTTGAGAGCAAAGTGGTTTCTTCAGACTTTGGTGACGAGAATTCGGTGCCGTTGGTTTTTACAGGGCGTAGAGAACTTAATGGTTTTAAGGGCTATCATAATTATCGGCGTGGTTATGTTAAATATAAAGATAATTGGTGGTATCCTCAAGCAGCTTTCGTTGCATTACCAAATTCAGAAACAAAACATGCGCCACAAAAAATTATGTCAGGGGCGAAAAAGGTATTTTTAATCTCTTCTGCAGAGAAAAAGCAACCGTGGATGCTTAAACAACATGTTGAATCCTGTCAGATGCGTTATCGTTCTTACAATAAAAACGATAATAGTTATCAACCTTTTCATGGGCCTCGTAAGCAGTGTCTTTCACGTTTTTTTTAAAGCTAGAAGTTAATTAAATATAGAAAAACTTCTAGCAAACCTTGTCGTACTCATTCTCGTTCTTAAAATAAAGAGGGAATGTGTATGCTCTATTGTTTTTTATGTAATAGTGGCTTTTTGAAAATTTTAAATGCTTTTAAGTTTTATTAAATCTTATTATCGTTAAGTATGGGATGAGGGGGGTAAGAATGTAAATTCTTATTTTGTCGTCGACAAAATATTGAAGGACAATATGGAGTTTAAAGAATGACAACACGGGAAGCAATGTTAATGTTGCTCGTTTTGCTTCCCTTTGGCGGAAGTGCTGTTATCAGCTTGTTTCGTTCGACAGTAAAAAATAATGAAGCATGGTTTGCTGGAATTATTGCACTTTTCAGTCTTCTTTTTACAATCATGCTTTATCCATCGGTTCGCGAAAATAGCGTGGTACGTTTAGATATTTCATGGCTTCCAGAATGGGGTGTCGATTTGATCTTCCGTATGGATGGTCTGGCGTGGCTTTTTTGTTTGCTTATTACAGGTATTGGGCTTCTTGTTGTTGTCTATGCGCGTTATTATATGGATCAGGCAGATTCTGTGGCGCGCTTTTTTGCTTTTTTTCTGGCATTTATGGGATCAATGACAGGGATAGTTTTATCTGGCAATCTCATTTTTTTGGTTATTTTTTGGGAACTCACCAGTATTTTTTCTTTTTTGTTGATCGGTTATTGGTACCATAATGCAAGTGCGCGTGAGGGCGCGCGCATGGCTTTAACAATCACAGGTTTTGGTGGTTTTGCTCTTTTGGCTGGTGTTTTGTTGATTGGTCACATCGTTGGTAGCTTTGATGTGGATAAGGTGTTGCAGTCTGGGGATATGATCCGATCAAGTGCTCTTTATAATCTTGTCCTTATTTGTATTTTATTGGGCGGATTAACAAAAAGTGCACAGTTTCCTTTTCATTTTTGGTTGCCTGGTGCAATGGCTGCTCCAACGCCGGTATCGGCTTATTTGCATTCCGCAACAATGGTAAAAGCAGGATTGTTTTTGCTTGTTCGTTTATGGCCTGTGCTCTCAGGAACGGAAACTTGGTTTTGGTTGGTGGGATTTTCAGGGCTCTCAACGCTTCTGCTTGGAGCTTATTTTTCTATGTTTCAGCAGGACTTGAAAGGTTTACTTGCTTACTCAACGATTAGTCATCTGGGATTGATTACCACGCTTTTAAGTCTTGGTAGTTCGCTTGCGTGTGTTGCGGCAATCTTTCATATGGCTAATCATGCTACTTTTAAAGCTTCTCTATTTATGGCTGCTGGAATTATTGATCACGAGACTGGAACACGTGATATGCGTAAGTTGACAGGCCTTTATCGTACTATGCCTATTACAGCAACTCTCGCTTTGGTGGCGAGTGCAGCAATGGCTGGCGTTCCTTTGTTAAATGGCTTTTTATCAAAGGAAATGTTTTTTGCGGAAGCGGTTGAAATGCATATGGATTCATGGCTCGATTGGATTGCGCCTTATGTGGCAACGCTTGCTAGTCTGTTTAGTGTGACTTATTCTATACGCTTTATTCATGGTGTCTTTTTTGGAAACAAACCTGTTCATTTACCCAAATCTCCCCATGAACCACCGCATTTTATGCGTTTACCCATGGAACTTTTGGTATTTATTTGTTTGGCAGTTGGTATTTTTCCTAATTTAACAATAGGACCTATTTTGGATAATGCTGTTGTCTCTGTTTTAGGACCCATGACAATTCCTTATAGTTTGGCTGTTTGGCATGGGTTTAATACTCCCTTGATGATGAGTTTAGTGGCTTTATTAGGAGGCGGATTGCTCTATATCATCGGGCATCATTATTTTTTATCTTGTGATGATGGGCCTCCTTTTTTTCGTCATTTGAAAGGAACGCGCATTTTTGAACGCGTTTTGGTGGTTATTTCTTGGAAATGGGCACGAGCACTGGAAGCTATTTTGTCGACACGTCGTTTGCAAATACAATTACATTGGATTTTTTTGATATGTTTTGTCTTTGTTGGTTTGTTACTTTGGTACGATGGTTTCATTACAGCCGGTTCGTTACCACTTTTTCCACTTGATATTCCTTTTCTTGTTGTTTGGTTGGTGGGGGGATCGTGTGCTCTTTTAGTTGCTTGGCAGGCAAAATTTCATCGTCTTGCATCACTTATGCTGTTGAGTGGGGCTGGTTTGATGACTTGTGCAACCTTTTTGTGGCTCTCTGCACCTGATTTGGCAATAACACAATTGGTTGTTGAAGTGGTGACAATTGTTTTATTATTGCTTGGTTTGCGGTGGTTGCCTAAGCGTTTATATCATCCTGCTCCAACTTCTGTTTGTTTTTTGGTGCGTTTGCGTCGTATTCGTGATTTCGTGATCGCTCTTGTGGGAGGCGTTGGTGTGGCATGGCTCTCCTTTGCAATGATGACACGTCCTCAAGGCGCAACAGTTTCTGATTTTTTTCTGACGAATGCTTACAGTGGTGCTGGGGGGCGCAACGTTGTGAATGTGTTGTTGGTTGATTTCCGTGGTTTTGATACCATGGGAGAAATTGTCGTTTTGGGTGTTGTTTCACTTACGGTTTTTGCTCTTTTACGACGCTTTCGTCCTGCTCCTGAAAGTATAGATGCGCCTTTTCAACAACGTATCCAGAAAGCTTTTGATATGGCACAGCCTGATCGTGATGTGGGGGATACAGTTTTGAATTATCTTGCTGTTCCAGCTGTTATTATGGGGTGGCTCTTTTCAGTTATTATCGCTTTTTCGGTTTATTTATTCATGCGTGGGCATGATCTTCCAGGAGGTGGATTTGTTGGAGGGGTAACTTTAGCGATAGGCTTTATTTTGCAATATCTTGCCCGTGATATTCGTTGGGTGGAAAACCATTTGAAGGTTTTGCCATTGCGCTGGATGGGCTTTGGTTTGTTATTATCGGTCGTAACAGGGGCTGGCGCTTGGCTTTTTGGCACTCCTTTTTTAACCTCCTTTTTTCAATATACGCATCTTCCAGTCATTGGAAAGATTCCTATGGCGTCTGCTTTTTTATTTGATTTGGGCGTGTTTTCTGTTGTGTTGGGAGCAACAGTTCTTATTCTAATTGCATTGGCACACCAGTCCATTCGTAGTTATCGAATCGGTAAAAAACCTCTTTTGAAAGAGAAGGAAAACTAATGGAAATTGTTCTTTCTTTGGCTATCGGTGTTCTTGTTGGGTCAGGTATTTGGCTCATTTTGCGCCCACGAACTTTCCAAGTCATTCTTGGTTTGTCTTTGATTTCCTATGGTGTCAACCTTTTTATGTTTTCAATGAGTCGACCGCGTAGCAATGCTGCGCCAATTGTGGATCCTACTAAAGTGATTAATCCAGAAAATTATGTTGATCCTCTTCCACAGGCTCTGGTCTTAACAGCAATTGTGATTGGTTTTGCAACGACAGCTCTCTTTTTGGTTATCCTGCTCGTTTCACGCGGATTAACAGGTTCAGACCACGTTGATGGACGTGAGGTGCAGTGATGGCAGCCTATGTGCAACATCTTCTTATTTTACCTATTGTTGTACCATTAATTACTGGAGCTCTCCTGCTTTTTTATGATGAACGTCGCGCAAAACTTAAATCATTCATAAGTCTGTTTTCTGCGGGATTGTTGATTATTATCGCTGTTTTATTAATTACGCGTGCCCTTGAAATTGCGCCTGCTGCAGGGGTGTATCGGCTTGGCAATTGGCCTTCTCCCTTTGGAATTATTTTGGTCCTTGATCGTTTAAGCGCTATGATGCTTTTACTTTCCAGCTTGGTGATGACGAGCGCATTGGTTTTTGCACAGGCATATTGGTACAAAACTGGTCCTCATTTTCAGTCTCTGATGCAGTTTTTTATGGTCGGAATAAATGGTGCTTTTTTAACAGGGGATTTGTTCAATTTATTTGTATTTTTTGAAGTGATGTTAACAGCTTCTTATGGGCTTGCCTTACATGGCTCTGGTCAATTACGCGTGCGTGCCGGATTACATTATGTGGTGGTTAATCTTGTTGCTTCCTTGTTGTTTCTCATTGGTGCCGCACTTATCTATGGAGTCGTTGGTACTCTGAATATGGCTGATTTGGCTGTAAAAATAAAACAGATAGCTTCTGTGGATATTGTTCTCTTTGAAATAGGTGCTGCGCTTTTGGGTGTCGCTTTTTTACTCAAAGCAGGTATGTGGCCACTTAATTTTTGGTTAATGCCAACTTACAGTGCAGCAGCAGCACCGGTTGGGGCTTCTTTTGCACTTTTGAGCAAGGTGGGCATTTATATTATCTTACGTCTGACATTGTTATGGTTTGGTCCTGAAAGTGGATATTTCAGCTATTTTGGGCATCTGATTTTGTTTTATGGAGGGCTTGCTACTATAGCGTTCGGTTTTATTGGAATCTTGGCTAGTCAAGTTTTGGTACGTTTGGTAGCTTATAGCGTTCTTGTCTCTTCTGGGACATTGTTGAGCGCAATTGGGATTGGCCATACAGCACTGACAGCAGGTGCACTCTTTTATATCGTTTCTTCAACTCTAGCACTTAGCGCTTTTTTTCTTTTGGTGGAACTTGTGGAACGCTGTCAGGATGTAGCGGCAAATGTTTTGACTGTCACAATGGAAGTTTATGGTGACGATGAAGAGGAGGAAGAAGATGAGGTTGGTACCTATTTACCAGTAACTTTGGCAATTCTCGGGGGATGTTTTTGTATCTGTGCTCTCTTAATTATTGGCTTACCACCTTTTTCTGGTTTCGTGGCTAAATTTATGATGTTTATGGCAATTCTCAACCACACTCAGGGAAATTTATCTGTTTTTCTACCTGCTTACCAAGATTGGTTGTTTGTGATTTTTGTTTCTTTGTCTGGTTTTGCCACTTTAATTGCTCTCACCCGAATGGGTATGCGAACTTTTTGGGTTTCTCTTGAAGGAAGAATTCCGCGTGTGCAGGTGATTGAATTTGCACCTATTGCTGCTTTGCTTGCTTTGTGTTTTCTTATAACGATTGTGGCCGCTCCTGTGAGCCATTATATGTCTGAAACGTCTGAGACTTTGTATAATCCTCAAAATTATATTGGAAGCGTTTTAGGTGGTTTCTCTCTCAAAAATGGGGAGATCAATCAGTGAAGTATTTTTTCCCTTTCCCTTTTTTTAGTGCGGCAATTGTTTTGATGTGGTTGACCTTGAATGGTTTTAGTTTAGGTCAATTGCTTTTAGGAATTATTGTTGCTTTGTTTAGTGGTTGGGTGATGCGGTTTCTTGAGCCAGAAAAAGTCACCGTTAAAAGTTGGCGCGCAGTTTTTCGGTTGATCTTTCGCGTGTTTATCGATTCTATTATGGCAAATATTTCTGTAGCGCGCTTTGTTTTGACAAGAAGATCTCAAAAGCAGAAGTCTGGTTTTATTGTGGTGCCTCTTTTGCTTGAAAGCCGTACTGCTCTGGCGGTTTTAGCATGCATCCTCTCTGTTACTCCAGGAACCGTTTGGATTGCTTATAATAGAAAAAATAGTGAGCTTTTACTGCATGTTTTAGATTTTAAAGATGGATATAATTATCAACAGTCTATCAAACAACGCTATGAGCAATTGCTTTTGGAGATTTTCTCATGAGTATGATGATTCTTTATTGGGGGATTTTTCTTGCACAGTTTTTTTTGAGTTTGGCAATGCTTTTTGCATTGTTTCGATTAATTCGTGGTCCACGGGCGCAGGATCGAATCGTGGGATTGGATGCTCTTTATGTGACAACTATTCTTTTGTTTCTGACATTTGATCTTCGTTCAGGAACAACCATTTATTTTATAGCGCCTCTCATTATTGGTTTGTTGGGTCCTGTATCAAGTATTGCTTTGGCAAAATTTCTTATGCGAGGGGAAATTATTGAATGAAAAATGACATATCGCTTGTGGTTGCTATTGCTGTCACAGTCTTTTTAATATTGGGATCGGGTCTTACATTGATTGGAACGATAGGGTTGGTGCGTCTTTCCAGTTTTTATAAGCGTTTGCATATGCTTTCACTCAGTACCAGTTGGGGGGCTGGAAGTATTCTTATTGCATCGTTTCTCTATTCCATCTTTGTGGATCATCATATTGTGCTTCATGAGATATTATTGATGATTTTTCTACTCGTAACAATACCTGTAGCTTCCATGCTGGTATCACAGGCAGCAGCTTATCGACACCATTCAGAAAATACATTAGAAAAACCGCTGGCTCTTTTATCACATCAGACGAAAGATCAACCGATTACATCAGAAGAAATATCATCTGATGCGCATGAGAACCAGCGCGATTCTTGATATGCAACTGCCCTTTTTATTGCATACGTTGTTCTTCTACACAGCGAATAGGATTTTCTTCTTTTGGATCATTGATGAGATCATAAAATAAAGCTTCATTTTTAGCTGTCCACCATACATATTGCCCGCTTACATATTTTGCTCCAGAAGCAGCAATGACATTGGAACCGACAATACGCTTTCCTTTCCACTTGAAATCAACGAGCGCAATATTACCAGCAGTGTAATAAATTGCTTCAACAGACTCTTTATCCTTTCCCATATCGCATTTATAGGAAACAATTTCTGTCGTTGGTGCTGGATCATCTGGTACTTCAATGACTAAAGAACCAGCCAACGCATTGATTGAACTGAAGAATAATAGACTTAAAACGGCAGAAAACCGTAATGTAAAAGATGTTGTTTTCATAATATCCCTTTCATTCTTTAGAACAATAACATTGATTCATCTTTACAGAGGATAGGTTTTTGTTGTTCTGGATCATGAGCAAGATCATAGATTGTGACTTCTTTGTTCTTTTCCCACCAGATATACTGGGCTCCTGCATATTTTGCTCCAGAGGCAGCGATGACATTCGCAGCAATAACGCGGTCACCTTTCCATTTGAAATCAACCAATGTAATATTATCAGCTTTGTGATAGGTTGCTTCAACGCGCTCTTTACTTACTCCTGTATTACATTGATAGGTTATTGTTTGTGTTGTTGGCTCTGGACTATCTGCTACCTCAAGGATTATAGAGCCTGCTAAGGCATTATTTAAGCTAAAAAGTGATAAACTTGACGCGGCTAAAAATCCTAAGATATGTAGAGTTTTTTTCATAATGCTTCCCTATATTGCACGAAGAATAATTTGACTGATAGGATGGTGTCCACGGCAGGATTCGAACCTGCGACCCCAGGATTCATACCACTTCGATTTTCACCGCCAGCTTTAAAAGCTGTTTGTGGTCTGGACTGTCTCTTCACCATAAAGCTTATGCTCTTTAGGTGCTGCCCGTTCAGTCTCTACACCTTCCCCTTTTTGAAGAGGGGCTTGGCTCGGGATTGGCATATGGTTTCCCATGAAGCTTTCCCCGAATTTGAGCAGATCCACTTTGAAGATTTCTCCTCAAGGCGCCCAATTCTTTAGGAATCCTGTGCTCTATCCTACTGAGCTACGCAGACATCATCATATCTATTTCTTTAATAGAAGTATAAAAGCGAATCAATTATATTCAATATGAATTAACGAATTTCCGTTAATTTTTGTTCCAAAAAGGTTAAAACTGCGTTTGGTGGAACATTTTTTGCAATAAATGATTGGCCAAGTCCCCGTGTTAAAATAAACGTTAAGTTGTTTTGCGAAACCTTTTTGTCTTGAGCAATGAAAGCCATCAGTGTTTGTGCGTTTGGTAATTGGCCAGGGATATCCTTTAGTTGGGTAGGCAATCCCACGGCTTTACAATGGGCTTCAATGCGCTGTGTGAGAGCGGCATTTGTTAAATTCAATTGTGCGGAAAATTGATGGGCTAGAATCATCCCAATTGCTACAGCTTCACCATGGATTAAACGGTTTGAGTCATAAGCGGTTGCTGTTTCAAGCATGTGCCCAAATGTATGACCAAGGTTTAAGAGTGCACGTTCTCCTGTTTCGTATTCATCGCGTCCTACAATGTCGGCTTTAAATTGGCATGAGCGAACAATGGCTTCTGTTCGTACGGGGCCGTTGGAGAAAATTTTTTGGCCATTTTTTTCAAGCCATGCAAAGAATTCAGGTTGGTTAATAAGACCATATTTGATCATTTCCGCATAACCAGCGCGAAATTGGCGCAGTGGGAGTGTATCAAGAATACCTGTGTCAGCAATAACGCAGCGCGGTTGATAAAAAGTGCCAATAAGATTTTTACCATATGGGCTATTAATACCCGTTTTTCCTCCAACAGAGGAGTCAATTTGTGCAAGCAGTGTTGTGGGTATTTGAATAAAGTTCATGCCGCGGCGTATAATGCTTGCGGCAAATCCTGCTAAATCGCCAATGACACCACCACCAAAAGCAATAACACAGTCACCTCTCTCTAAACGTGCAGCAAGAATTTTATCAATGACGCTTTGCAGGGTGGAAAACGATTTTGATTGTTCTCCTGCTTCCACAATGATTGGAACTGTATGAATTTTATTTTTTGTTAATTCTGTTTGTAATGTTTCCAAATGGAGGGAGGCAACATTGCTATCTGTAACAATTGCTAAACGTGTTTGATGAAAATCTGTTTTCTGGAGAGAACGTTTAATCTGTAAAGCTGCTTGCGCAATGAGATTTGGTCCAATGATGATATCGTAACAGCGTTTGTCCAGCTTAACAGTGACGGTTTTGGTTTGCATGCTTGTTGTTCCTATGGTGATTGTTCTGTATCGAGGTAGTGATGCACAGACCGTATGACATTTTTTGCCACGGTAAGGCGGCTTTCTTTATGCGTGTGAATTATTACGTTGGCCTGTGCATAAATAGGATAACGCTGCTCCATGAGCTTTTGCATGGTTTCTTTAGGATTTTCTGTTTGGAGAAGGGGGCGCGTTTTGCGCTTCGAGACACGTTGCATGAGGATATCAAGGTCCGCTTTAAGCCAGATCGATATAGCATTTTGATGAATGGCTTTTCGGATGTTTTGATTTATGTAGGCACCACCACCGGTTGCTAAAATGAGAGGACTTTTTTTTATAAGATTGAGCATAACACGCTGTTCAAGAGCGCGGAATTCTGATTCACCATAAATTTTAAAGAGTTCGGTGATGGTCATTTTTGAAGCTTTTTCGATTTCTTGATCAGAATCATAAAAGGGCAAATGAAGCATCGTGGCAACACGTTTGCCGATGACTGATTTGCCTGCCCCCATCAAACCAACAAAGACAAGGGCTCGTTTATCCAGAGACGATAAGAGCTGACTTTTTATCTGTGTCATTGGAATATGTTTTGGTTGGTTATTTTTCATAACTTATTTCGGCATTTATCTCTTTTAAAGTCAATTCCTGTTAATCTTTGTAAGGCATAATTCGAGTCATAGAATAGTTCTGGGGAGAGTTTATTATCTTATGCCAACATTGACCAGATTTTTAATGATTCTTTTTATTTCCTTTGTTATTCTTCTTGGTATCATGGTTGCTCTTGTTGTTTTTGTTAAACCTGTAACTGTGGATATGTATGTTGATATTCCTTTGGATTCAGTAAATCTTTCTTCAACAGCGGATCAAGGAAATGAAAAGTGATATTGTGATAGAACGTTTTCTTGAAATGATGAGTGCTGAACGGGGTGCTTGTGACCATACACTTGCAGCTTATCAACATGATTTGCACTGGGCAGAGGAGGTTTTATCTTCCCGCTCTTGTTCACTTTTTTCAGCACAAAAAGAAGATTTAATTGGTCTTTTATCACTTATGCACAGTCTTGGTTGTGCAGCGTCTTCACAAGCGCGTCGTTTATCAACTTTGCGTCAATTTTATCACTTTCTTTATGCCGAAGGATTGAGAGAAGATGATCCTTCCCATGATATCGATGCACCTCGTCAGGGGCGTTCTTTGCCAAAAATCATCAGTGAAGATATGGTCACGAAATTGCTTGATTTGGCGCAAGCAGAGGTTGTCCAAGCAGATTATGGGTCAAAAGATTATTTGCGTGCATTGCGTCTTCAGGTGTTGATTGAAATGCTTTATGCAACAGGACTCCGTATTAGTGAATTGGTAAGTCTTCCTGTGCAAGCTGTTCGGGGAAAGGGGTATAGTTTTTTGGTACGTGGTAAGGGTAAAAAAGAACGAATGGTGCTGTTATCAAAAAAAGCCTGCCAGGTTCTGGCGCAGTGGTTGGAATTGCGTGATAAGGGAAAAGATGCAAAAAGCCCTTATCTTTTTCCTGCCCATTCTCAGACAGGGTATATCGCTCGACAAGTTGTGGCACGGGAGTTAAAAAGTCTTGCTACAAGAGCAGGAATAAAAAGTGAAGGCTTTTCTCCCCATGTATTGCGCCATGCTTTTGCTAGTCATCTCTTGCAAAATGGTGCTGATTTGCGTGCTGTTCAACATTTATTGGGTCACTCTGATATTGCGACCACTCAGATTTATACCCATGTATTGGAAGCAGGGCTTTATCGTCTCGTTAATGAACATCATCCGCTTGCTGATGAGCAAAAGGCTCATTAAAGAAAAGGTGATGTTTTTGAAAAATACTTTATAAAACGGATTATAAGTTTATAAGTGATACCAAATAAGTTGGGTACAATGTATAATTATCTTGATTTTGAAAAACCAGTTGCTGACCTCGATGGAAAAATTCTTGAATTAAAACAGATTTCTCAGGAAGAAGGCAGTCTTGATATGAATGATGAGATTGCACGCCTCGAAGCGCGTTCTCAAACAGCATTGCGCGATATTTATAAAAAATTGTCGCCATGGCAAAAAACACAAGTGGCTCGCCATCCTGATCGTCCCCATTTTATGGACTATTCTGCACGTTTGCTCAGTGATGTTACACCTTTGGCAGGAGACCGAAAATTCGCCGAGGATGAGGCTATTCAAGCAGGATTTGCACGCTTTAGAGGAGAAGCTGTCGCTTATATAGGTCAAGAGAAAGGGCATGATACGCAAACGCGTTTGCGCTATAATTTTGGTTCTGCTCGTCCAGAAGGCTACCGCAAAGCCGTACGTATTATGGAAATGGCCGATCGTTTCGGTTTGCCACTTCTTACTTTTGTCGATACGGCAGGCGCTTATCCTGGGGTGAGTGCTGAAGAACGCGGCCAAGCAGAAGCGATTGCCCAGTCAACAGCGGCAACTTTGCGCCTGAAAGTTCCGATTGTTTCGGTGGTTATTGGAGAAGGGGGGTCTGGGGGGGCGATAGCAATTGCTGCTGCTAATAAAGTTTATATGTTAGAACATGCTATTTATTCCGTTATTTCTCCAGAAGGTGCTGCTTCTATTTTATGGCGTGATCCAACCCGTGCAAAAGATGCTGCAATGAATATGCGTATTACTGCGCAAGATTTACATCGGTTAAAGATTATTGATGGCATTATTCCTGAGCCTTTAGGAGGAGCACATCGAGGCAAAGAAACCGTAATTGATGAAACTGGTGAAGTGATTGCAGAGGCTTTAAAGGATATGACTGGAAAAGATGGTGAAACTCTTAAACAAGAACGTTGGGAAAAATATCTTCAGATTGGTCGGTCTTTAACATAAGTCATTTTTTATGAGGGGATGGATTGGAGTTTTATTCGATGATATTCAACAGATTCCTCGCACTGTGTGTGTTGTTTGCAATGGGAATATTGACAGCGTGTGAGGGAAGATTGCCTGCTTCTATTCGTGCTAAAGTTGAGCAACCTCTCCCCCAAGAAATTCAAAATAGAATGGTTTTGTATGATATCGATCCTTATGCACCAATTATGATGCGGTTTTTTAAGCAGGAAAATGTTGCTGAAATTTGGAAGCAGTCCCGTTCTGGACCTTTTGTGTTGATGGCACGCTATGGCATTTGCAAATGGTCTGGTCAGCTTGGACCTAAATATAAGGAAGGGGACCTGCAAACACCAGAAGGTTTTTATACCATTAGTGCAAGTCAAATGAATCCTTATTCGAAATATTATCTTTCTTTTAATATAGGATTTCCTAATCTTTATGATAAAGCTCATGGACGAACAGGAAGCAATCTTATGGTACATGGTTCTTGCTTTTCCTCTGGTTGCTATTCTATGAGTGATAAGAATATGGCACAGATTTATGCCTTTGCACGCGATGCTTTTAGAGGTGGACAAACAGAATTTCAGTTGCAGGCTTTTCCTTTCCGCATGACCGATGCTAATATGGAGCGCTATAGATCTGATCCTCATTATCAATTTTGGGCTATGCTTAAGGAGGGCTATGATTTCTTTGAGGAAAATCGTATACCCCCAAAGGTTGAAGTGTATGAAAAACGTTACGTTTTTAATCGTGGCATAAACAAGACTTCAAGTGCTCTAACGCCTTGAGTATTACCTTCTCGTAAAATGGAGATCTTTCCAAAAAATAAAAAGATCTCCTTCTTTCTTTAGGAATGTTTTATTCCTTTTATCACTCATGCTGTAAAATCTTGTGTTTTCGTACGGTGATAGAAAGTCTATTCATGCATATGTGAAATACCATGTCATTTCTGTGTAGAATGAGTTTTTTGCATCAATCAAATAAAAAACTCTATGATTTTGGTTATATATTCTGGGCAAGGCTTATATGGTCAATTTGTGAGACGAATCACACAAGTTCAGTAGCAGGTAAACTTTATGCACGATTGAGAGATGGATTGATAATAATTCATGGTTTTGTAATCTGAACGAGAGATCCACATACTGTAAGCTTGTTTTATTTCAGATTTCTCTCATAGTGAATCACTCAAAATTCTTTGCTTCCCTCTTACAAGTGAGGTTGGCATATGGATAAAAATATTTGAAGATGAGAAATAAAATTCTTGTTATGTCTTTTCTCAAAGACAAGGGGTGTTGCATTACTTAGAGCGGAAAAAGTATGGTGATATTGGCTTGTATCTTCAAGTACGTAAAGATGGTGGTGCACATGCTTTTATCGTTATACCATTCACAGTATTTACGGGACGCGCCTACGAAATAGGTTTGAGTACATTGAAAGATATTGCTTTTAAAATGTACGTAAATTGGCCATACAGGAGTGTTCTGTTTGCATGGGCGTTACCACCACTTGTAAGAGAAATATACCTTTCATAAAGTGCTTAGATAGCATTCTTTGATTTAAACACTTTATCTTCTGCTGAAAATGTACTCACTGAGCGCTATTGCGATTTCTTTGCACTTGCTTCTCTCATACAAGTAAAGAGCTCGTCTTCTATGCTGAACTCTCTCCAGTCCGAAAAACTCTAGCGATTGCCTTTAAAATATAAAGATAAGTCCAAAACGTAAAATTTAAGGTGTCTTGTTCTTAAAAAGATAACACATTGACTTATCATAATAAATCAATGTTTTTTCAACTTTAATAACTCAAAAATGTTAAGTTTTTTGTATCCAAATCCTCTTATCTTGAATCAATTAAAATCGCCTGCTTGCACGTTTGGGGTGGTATATGGCTCAAAACATTTTAGAAAGGAACTAGAATATCTTTTATAAAGCTCTCAGGTGCCAAGAATTGTTGCAAGATTGAGAGCTCGTAAAGAGTGTGATGGTATCGTCTTAAATTTTCATAAGTGTGAAAATGGTGTGCATAATGGCTTTACCTTTATAGCATTTCTGGTTTCCGCTACAGTTTTCGTCATAAAATGGGGCTTGGTTGCCTTGAGGGATGTTCCTTGAAAACAAGTCGCGTAACTTAGCCATATAATGGCGTTTTGTGACGCTCTATTTTGCGTGAGGGGAATGACTCTGTAAAAGAGAAATCAATCTGATTATAGGTTGATAAGGAACAGAAGCTTTCATCTTTTATGAGGAGGAGATCAAATGATATGTTCATGCTTGTAGCGCGATATAATAGAACTTGTTTGAAAGACGCCCATCTTGTTCATTAGGATGTTTTTTGAAAAGATGGCAGAAAAGATTAAAATTTCATTCCTGGAATTACCAAGGGATTATCCATTATAGCGGTTTTATCGGCGGTATCTATTGCTGGTTTGTTGAAAAAAGCATTGAAAAGTTTTTCTATGACCTCTTTTTCAAGACCATCAGCAATGATGACAAGATGTGTTTGTGTTATTCCTTTTGGCCATGCTGGAAGTCTTGTTGGTGGATGAAAAAATGTCTGTATACCATGTAAAACAAGTGGGCGATGTGGGTCGTCACACAAGGCGATAATTGCTTTAATACGTAGTATTTTTGCGCCATAAAAATTGTTTAGGAGCTCTAAAAAAGTATGAAGGGTAGTATAGTCTATTGGTTCTTTACAGTTTAGTGAAAAAGCACGAATGGTTGAGTGGTGTGTATGATCATGAGGGGCAGGGGGGCGTCCTTGTTGAAATTGTGTCTTTTCTGCTTCTTTATCCCATAATGTTTTGCTTATTAATGCATTTGGACAGCACGCATCAGAGTGGACATCAATGATTTGTGCCGTAGGGTTTATTATTTTGAGTGTTTTAAGCAGCGTATTTGAAAGTGCTTTGGGGTTGGTGAGGTCCGTTTTGGTGAGGATAATTTTGTCTGCAAGTGCTAATTGTTTATGTATTTCAGGATAGCGTTCGAGTATAGACAGCGTGTTTAAAGTATCAAATGTTGCAAGAACAGTCTCAATCGATAATGTGCGCATTAAGAATGGATGGCTTAAAAGAGTTTGTAAAATAGGCGCTGGATCAGCCATACCTGTTGTTTCAATGATGATGCGGTTGAATTGTTTGAGATTTCCCGTTTGAACGCGATTTACTAAATCAGTCAATGTATCGATAAGGTCACTGCGCAAACGACAGCATAAGCAACCATTGGCAAGTTCGATAATTCCTTCTGTCGTTTTTTCAACTAAGAGATGGTCAATGCTTACTTCACCAAATTCATTGATGATCACAATACAATCAGCCAAAAGAGGATCGCGTAGCATCCGGTTGAGTAAAGTTGTTTTGCCAGAGCCTAAAAAGCCAGTAATAAGCGTGAGGGGAATGCGCTTTATTTTCATGTTTCTTATCGACCGTAGTTTGCGGCCTTTTTTATAGAGCTGTTTGCTGGTTTGTTATGTGGAATGTAAAGTTTTTTTAGCGGTTTTGCTGTAATGGTGGGCTCCTGAGGCGCACTAATGAGGCGTACTTGTAGAGGAAGTATAAAAGAAGGTGGATCAGTAATAAAAGGTGAAGAAAAGATAATTTTTCCTTGATCATCATAAGAATTCGCATGCATTTTTATGGCTTCAGGAGTGCACATTTGTTGTTTCATATCGCTTACTTGTGTTCTCTTTATACCATAGGGTTTTAGTGTTTCCAGCGTGAGCTCGGGTGTTCCTTTATGTAAAAAACCCGTTTCCAGCAGTTGTGCGGCATTTTCTTCTCTTTCACTTATATTATTGGCTCCTAAAATGACAGCAATAATTGTACGTTTATTGCGGGTTGCGGAGGCAACAAGATTAAAGCCAGAGGCACAAATAAAGCCTGTTTTCATGCCATCTATACCATGAAAACGACCAATGAGGTTGTTTGAATTGGGCTGAATTTTTCGTTTGTTACCAAAATCAATGGCAGGAATAGAAAAATAATGGGCATATTGCGGAAATTCACGGCGAATCTGAATCGCTAAAAGAGCAATATCGCGTGCCGTGGAGTAATTTTGTGAATCTGGTAATCCACTTGCATTAGCAAAATGCGTACCAAACATTTTTAAACGTTGCGCTTCCATATTCATTTTCTGTACAAAAGCTTCTTGTGAGCCGGCAACTGCTTCACTCATAGCAATGGCTAGATCATTGGTGGAAGTCGCCAAAGTAATCTTTAAGGCTGTTTCAAGGGTGAGAACAGAACCAGCTTTATAGCCTGAACGGTGTGCTGGAGCTTTCGCTGCATATTGGCTGATGGTGATGTGTTTTTGCGATGAAACTTTGCCTGCGCTCATGGCGCGGAAAATGACATAAGCAGTCATTAATTTTGTTAAGGAGGCTGGATACCAACGTTCAAAAGCTTGATTGTGCGCTAAAATACGTCCCGTTGTAACATCAACAGATATAAAGGGCTGAGACAGAGCAAAAGTGCTTATCAAGGTCAAAATAAGAGACAAAAAAAGATTAATAAAGAGTCGTTGCATTAAGTTTAAATCCAATACCTTCTTATCAGTGATTGAGGACTGTTTTAATTTAGTACAAAAAGCTTTTAAGTCTATGATAGAGAGGGGAGAGAGTTAATGCCGTATGCGTTTTTTTGCTGAAATAAAAAGACTACCATTTTTTAATTTTCCCCTTTGTGTTCAACTTCATGGCTTGTAAAAGCCCCTCATGCAATATCTTTTCCATCATGGATATTGCGCTATGCCTTACTCGTTGATCATGTTCTTCATTGAAAAAGACCATGCTATTGTGCTGTTTGTCTACGCATTTCTTTTAAAGAGATTTTTTATCTTATCTCCCGCCCCATCTCTTTGCACAGCTTGTAATATATCATCTACAGTTTATTCGGTCTTACCATTTTTGTGCTTATATTTATGCTTATAGATGTACAGACACCTACTGTATTCTACTTATCAACTTCTAATATTGCAACTGGTCTTCTCTTGAGACAGTTTATAATCAGTATATTTACTTCCTCTTTACAATATTTTGTGTTTTACACATTGTTCTCTTTTTCTGGAATACGCTGCAAGCAAATTTTTTGCTGTTTCCTTAGAGGTTAAGTAAGATGAAAAGTGTCCCTGTATTTGTTACTTTAAGCTTCATCTGAAAAGCGATTATTATTTTATTCATCAATATTTTGATCATGATATTTTAGTGCTTGAAGCTTTTTAATAGCACAAGCGGGTAACGGTGGGGGATTAGAATCTTGGGCTGCTAATAAAAGCAGTTCGTCACAGGCTTTTTCTGTTTTTTCAACGAGTTGGTTTAGAAAATCGCGTTTGCTTAAACCTGCTGCTATAGGGGGAAGGATGCGAACGCGAATTTTCCCAGGATAGCGGCGAAAATTGTTTCGTGGCCAATATAGGCCGGCATTATGCGCAATCGGAACAACTTGAAGTTCGAGCTCATTGTAGAGAGCAACAATTCCTGATTTGTAATTTGGCTTTTGACCGGGCTGTCGGCGTGTTCCTTCGGGAAAGATGAGAATTTGGCGCCCTTGTTTTGCTTTTTCTTTGGCTTTTTGTATGATGGTTTTTAAGGCTTTAATAGGTGTTGTTCTGTTAATGGGGATAATTTGTGTTTTTGCCATGTACCAGCCAAAAAGTGGAATCCACGTTAATTCACGTTTTAAAATAAGAGCAGGGTCATCCAAATAGGGGACAAGACCAAAGGTTTCCCACGCAGATTGATGTTTTGGAGCGATGATATAGGCCCCTTTAGGGAGGTTTTCTAATCCTTCAATTTCATAGGTTGTGCCGGCAATGTATTTTTGTAAAAAAAGTGTAACACGCGCCCATGTTTTGGGAACAATCCAAGCTTTTTTGCGTGGCATGAGAAAATAAACAGGGGCATAAAGAATCATTTGTATAAAAGTTGCTGTGTAAAAAGCGAAGGTAAAAAGAAGAGAACGAAGGATTAACACTATACTTTCCTATTTTATCTTTATAAGAAGGCTGGATATATAACGTAATTTATATGAGAAAACACTTTCTTTCTGTTTTTTCACAATTCTACTTTCGGGAACCTATTTTCCGATATTTACAAACATAGGGAAAAAAGGTTGATGAAACCACAAGAAAACCAAGATAAACTTTTTATTCCACGGATTTTATCTATTGCTGGTACTGATCCTTCTGGTGGTGCTGGAATGCACGCGGATTTAAAGGTTTTTTCAGCCATGAAAACCTATGGTATGAGTGTGGTTACGGCTGTTGTTGCACAAAATACACAGGGCGTGCGTGCTTTTCAAGCGTTGGATGCTTCTTTTGTTGCTGATCAAATTGACGCAGTTTTTGAGGATATTCACGTTGATGCTGTTAAAATTGGTATGGTGGCAAATGCTCAGATTGCGCAAGTTATAGCAGAGCGCCTTGCTTATCATAAAGCGCGTTTTATTGTTTTTGATCCTGTTATGGTGGCAAAAAGTGGTGATGTTCTTTTACAGCCTGACACCATTGAAATTATGCGTGATGTTCTTGCACCCATGGCGACTTTGATCACGCCAAATTTACCGGAGGCCACTCTGTTGTTGGGAGGTAAGGTACAATGGTCATTAAATGCTATGTATCAATATGCACCACAGCTTCTGGCACTTGGTTGTAAAGCTGTTCTCTTAAAAGGTGGGCATTTAAGCACTCTTGCTAAAGAGAATATGGAGAATGACAATTGTTCTAGTCCAGATCTTTATTGTGATGATGAGGATCTTGTTATGCTTGAGGCTCCTCGTCTTACAACTACTCATGATCACGGTACGGGTTGTACCATTTCTGCTGCAATTGCAGCTCTATTGCCTACACAGCCTTTGCTTTGTGCGGTTAAACAAGCAAAGGACTATTTGCATGGCGCCTTATCTGCCTCAAATGCTTTGCAAGTAGGGAAAGGGCGAGGCCCCCTTCACCATTTCTATGAGTTATGGAAGAGTATATGAAGCAATTGCTGTAAAAAATTTCTATTCTGTTGTGTATTTTGTTGTAATGTTTTTCATGCCCATACAAAAACGGATAAAATAAATGCCATTGGACATGAGGATTTAACTTAAGTGAAAAGAGATAGAAATTCTTAGTAACTTATTATTTTTTAAATTGATATTTTCCATTAAGTGAGAATTTTATTAGAATGGATTTTGAGACTTAAAAATTATAAAAAGAGGGAAAAATAGTAAAATCAGAATTTGGTAGCAAAAGTGAGAAAAGAAGATTTGAAAGGTCTTTGAAGATTTTTTACAAAGATTAAACAAGAAGTTGAGTGTATCTTAAAAACACGCCGAAAGACAAAAAGCAAAAAGATTTCTGCTCTCATTGGTTAGAGATATGAGTTTTTAATATTATTATAATTCCACAAACAGTAGCTCTTTACTGAGTCTAGAATTTTAAAATAGTTGAGGGCTATTACTATCTTTTATTTTTGAGGACGTTTCAAGGCTTTGCTTTGCCCAAAATATTATGAATGGTGATTGAGTTTAAATCATATTTTGCCATCACGATTGGTGTGATGATAGATGGTGTATTTCTATCAGTTGTGCTGTTTGCGATCATGTTTCAATATGTAGTCAGATTTATTGGGGAAAAGAGAGGGGGAATTCTATTAAATGTTGCAATTATTTGGGAGTCTATACGTCAACTATCATGAACAAGAACTGTCGCCAATTGCTTAGCTGATTACTTATTAATGCAGGGAGTATCGCTTCATTGGGTTGTTTTGCGTGAACAGCCTTGGCCGATTGTTGATCTAGATTATCATCATGATGTTGGGGCTCATCCAAGTGCTGCTGTCCGTCAATTTGTTAAAACAATTGCGACAGCTGATGGTGTTATTCTCGCTAGCCCCCTTTATCAAGGATCTTATTCGGGTGTTTTAAAATGCTCTTGATCATTTGGTCTATAATGCTTTTTTAAGAAAGCTAATTGGGCTTATTTCTTATGCTCATAGAGCCAAAAAATGTACACAACCATGTGAGCATTTGTTGCCAGTTATAGGCTTTATGGTTATCCCCTATAGTGTCAAGTTGCTTCAGCGAGAGAGGATTTTGTATCGGATGATGAGGGATGCCCATGGAAAGTTATCAATGAAGAGATACGGGCACGTTGTGCCCGACTTGCTACCCTTGTGAGGCAGAAGCACAAGCAGCAGCAGCTTCCGTCGGATAGGCTTTGTCGAGCCATAGGCAGTGGCTCTTTAAGCCTCGAGGGGCGCCCTGAAATCATGGCGGGTCAACCGCTTCTCTTGCAAGGGTTTCGAGGCGAAATCAATGGCCCATGGAAGGCTGCTACCGTGATCCATCGCTATGAAAAGCAAAGTGGCTACACCACATAAATCACCCTAGAAGCGCCAAATCAGGGAAAGGAAACAGGAGAAAAGGAAACTTGATCAGAACAGAAAATCAAAGGGACAACTTGTCCTTTTGAACGATGGTGATGATCATTTGGAGGAATTGGTGCAAGTTGCACCAATTGCAGAAAGAAGCAATAGTGCAAACATTGCGCAATTGCATATAGAAGTGCAATACGGTCAACATGACCGAATTCCTCAAAGCTTATTTTGTTTTGCTTTAGAAATCCGAAAAACTTTCAGTCAGTACCTTAAAAGAGGTGAGAACAATTTATTCCTGTAATTTGTCAAATAATGCGATTCCGGTAAAAGAACTGTTCATTACCAATTGCGATATTTAGGAGAAGAAAAAAAGATTCATTAAAGGGGCTTTAAATGATCTTTGAAAGGTCTTTGAAGATCCTTTGAGAACCCCTTAAAAATCATTTTAAAGAAAATAAATTGGTACAAAACTTGCTGGCAAGCTACATGCGTAAATGAATTAAAATCGTGATTTATTTGAGAGGGTAGATTGGCTTTGGGATTTTTCTGAAACGTCACAATACTTATCATAAAGAAGGCAATAGAAAACCCGTCGAAATTTTGTCATGACGTAGTTGAAGGACAATTTGTACAAGGTAGGGCAAAAATAAGCCTACAAGTATAAGACTTAAATGGAGCGGGCGATGGGATTCGAACCCACGACCCCAACCTTGGCAAGGTTGTGCTCTACCCCTGAGCTACACCCGCTCACCGATTCGAAACATTTTTTGCTTCAGATGTTGCTTGTATGGCTTAGGCTTTAGCGAATTGCAACAAAAAAATAACATGTCAGTCTGATTTATTTCGTAAATCTTTCAAAAATAAAAATAAAGATTGATTTTAGTAGTACTCTTCAATAGATTAACCGCTCTTTAATTGGAGCAAAAGAGGGGCGGATTTAAATGTTGAAAAGAATCAATATATTATGGGTTGTCATTGCAACTGTTTTTATCATGAGTAGCTTTGCAAAAGCTGGTGATCACGTTAAGCACATTAAGGTTGCAGTTACACAAATTATGGCACATCCTGCTGCAGATGCTGTTCGTAAAGGGGTTGTGGATACACTTGCAGAAAATGGTTATAAGCAGGGTGACAATTTCGAAATTACCTTTTTATCAGCACAGGGCAATATTTCTACAGCAACACAAATTGCACGTAAATTTGCTGGTGATAAACCCGATGTTATTGTAGCAATTACTACGCCTTCAGCACAAACAATGGTTGCGGCAACAAAAACCATCCCTATTGTGTTTGCTGCGATTTCTGATCCTATTGCTACCAAAATAGTTTCTTCACTTACAAAACCTGGTGGAAATGTAACAGGCTCTTCTGATCGCATAGATGTGGAAGCAAGTGTTAAACTTTTGCAAGAAGTAAAACCAGATTTAAAAAAAATTGGTTTCCTTTATAATGCCTCTGAAGCCAATTCTGTTGCAACATTGAAAACCTTAAAGGATGTAGCGGATAAAGCTGGCATTGAAATCATTTCTTCATCGGCACCTAAACCTTCTGATATTCAAGCAGCAACACGTGCTTTGGCTGGTAAAGTAGATATTATTTTTGTTCCGGCTGATAATACCGTGCTTTCTGTTTTAGAGGGTGCAGTACAAGTTACACAGGAAACGAATACACCTTTATTTACGGTTGATGCTAATTCTATTGGACGTGGTCCTTTTATGACACAAGGTGTCAATTTCTATGATGTAGGAGTTGAAGCTGGAAAATTGGCTGTACGTATTCTAAAGGGTGAAAAGCCTGGCGATATTGACGTTGTGCAAGCTGCTAATAATGATATTAGAATCGATGTGAAAGCAGCCAAAAAGGTTGGTATTGTTATTCCACAGGCAGTTATTGAACGTGCAACAAAAGTTCTTCAATAGGCTTCTATTCTATAACATTGACAAAATAAAAGTACGTTAAATTTTTATGGGGTGGTCTTTGGATGAGTATATTTGCGTTTTCTGGCGCTGTAGAGTTAGGCCTTATTTATGCGTTTGTGGCTATAGGGGTTTATCTCTCTTTTCGCGTTTTAGATTTTCCTGATTTAACGGTTGACGGTTCATTTCTTCTTGGCGCTTGTGTTTGTGGTGTGTTGATTCTTTTAGGTTTCAATGCGTGGATTGCTATGGTTGGTGCTTTTTGTGCTGGTATGATAGCAGGTTTGGTAACAGCTTTACTCAATTTGCGTTTTGGAATTTTGAATCTTTTGGCTTCGATTTTGACAATGTCAGCACTCTATACAGTTAATCTTCGTATTATGGGGATTATGGGGGGCTCTAATGTTAATTTGGCACTTTCTGATACGGCGTTAACACCCTTTTATAATTTATTTGGGTTACCTGATATCTTTGTGCGTCCTCTTTTCGTTGGTACTGTGTTGCTGGTGGTGGCATTCTTGATCTGGCGCTTTTTGGAAAGTGAAATAGGTCTTGCTATGCGTGCCATGGGAGCTAATCCACGAATGGCTGCTGCACAAGGAGTTCATACTTCAGCATTGATTTATTTTGGTATGGGGCTCTCTAATGCTTGTGTTGCTCTTGGTGGCTCCCTTTATATTCAAACTGCGATTGCTACCGATATTACTGGTGGAGCTGGTACGATTGTTTTCGGCTTAGCAGCGGTTATTATTGGGGAAACGCTCTTTCGTACGCGCAATATTTTTTGGATTATTGTCAGCTGTATTATCGGATCTATCCTGTATCGTGTGGCCGTGCAATTTGCTTTTGAGGCAAACGGTATCGGTATTGATACATCGACGGATCTGCAATTCATTACTGCGCTGCTCGTTGTTATAGCCCTTGTAATACCACGCTATTGGAGGAGACGTAAACATGATTGAGTTTTCTCACGTCAGTGTGACTTTTAAACCGCAAACCCCCTTAGAAAAACAGGCTCTCATTGATATTAATCTTAAGATTGATCAGGGTAGTTTTGTCACGGTTATTGGATCAAATGGAGCTGGTAAATCAACCCTGCTTAGTGTTTTAGCAGGCGCAATTCTGCCCACCACAGGAAAAGTGGTCATCAATGGACAAAATGTTTCTAGGCAATCGGTTAGTGAGCGTGCAGGAAAAATTGCTTGTGTTTTTCAAGATTCATTAATGGGAAGTTGTGGTTCTTTAACAATTGAAGAAAATTTGGCTCTTGCTGCTCTTCGGGGAAATCGTCGTGGTTTGCGGCCAGCTTTAAATCATGGAAAACGGCAGTTTTTTCGAGATATGATTGCGCAACTAGGCATTGGTCTTGAGGCATATATTCATAATCCTATGGACAGTTTGTCTGGTGGACAGCGCCAAGCAGTTTGTCTTGTGATGGCGACTTTAGCCCATGCGGATGTTTTATTGCTTGATGAACATACCTCGGCATTGGACCCTGGAATGGCTGATTTTGTGATGAAACTGACTGAAAAAATCGTTGAAGAGAAAAAATTAACAACTATTATGGTGACACATTCTATGCGTCAGGCTCTTGATCACGGAGATCGCACATTGATGTTGCATAGCGGTAAAGTGATTTTGGATGTCTGTCAAGAAGAGCGTAAGGGATTGAATGTCAATGATTTAATTGGCATGTTTCAAAAAGTGCGTGGGGAAGCTCTTGATGATGATGAACTGTTAATGGATTAATATTTTGGCTCAGAAAAAAGCGCATGAAGTTGGTCATTTTCTAACGCGTCTTTCACGTGCTTTTCCTATTGTTCTCATTTATGGACCAGATCGCGGGCTTGTTTGTGAAACTGCACAGCGCTTTGCTAAGCTTACACAGGTCGCAATAGATGATCCATTTTCAACGATTCGTTTGGATGCAGCTGAGATTGATAAAGATCCTGCTCGTTTGGAAAATGAAGCACGTACCTTGTCGCTGTTTGGCGGTGATCGTTTAATATGGATTTCTCATGGTGCTAACCAAAAAGGTTTTCTTACAGCTTTAAAGCTTCTTATTGAAGAGCCACCAGAAAAAAGTTTTATTCTTATTGAAGCAGGCGATTTGAAAAAAGGAACGGGTTTACGCAATGTTATTGAAACCGCAGCAAAAGCGATGGCTCTACCTTGTTTTGCCGATGATGCGCGTTCTCTTGATGCTCTGATTGATGAGGTTTTAGGTTATTTTAAAAAGACTCTTTCTTTGGATGCGCGCAAGTGGTTACACGAGAGTTTGGGAGGAGATCGTCTTGTTTCTCGAAGCGAATTAGAAAAACTTTGTCTTTATGCTTCAGAAAAATATATCACTCTTGAGGATGTGAAAGCTGTTGTCAGTAATGTGAGTGCTGTTTCTATCGATGAAGTGGTTGATGCTCTTTTATTAGGGGATATCAGAAATTTCGAGGCGCATTTTAGCCAACATATAACACAGCATGGAACAGTTTTCTTTATTTTAAGTACGGCACAGAGGCATTTTCAGCAATTACAGCTGTTGCGTTATCAGGTGGAGGTGGAAAGGAAATCTCCTTCTCTCGTGGTTTCTCAGGCAAGGCCACCGATTTTTTTTCAACGGAAAAAAATTGTGGAGCAAGCTTTAAAATATTGGAAGTTAGAACATATTGCCTATGCTATGGAAAAAATTCAAACTGCTGTTTTAGAAAGCCGTAAAAATCCGCTTTTGAGTGAAGCTATCATTCGTCAGGCCTTGTTGGGGCTTACAATTATTGCGCGTCGCCAGATGGCTGCTTAAAATATGAAGCTGTATTTGAAAGCTTAAAAATTTTTCTCATAAGTTTTCTTTGTTTTTGAACGATAGTGGTCTCTCATAGGGAGATTTGATGGGGTTTGCATTTATCAGAGAAATATTTAAAACGGGAAGGCAGCTTCATTTAAGAAGAATATAAAGATGTAAAGCTAAAAATCTATCTATCATTCTTTCATTCAGCTTTGCGGTTTTTTTCAAGCATCCACGGTTCTGTCTTTTAATAACAGAGATTATACATTGCTTAAGGCTTTTGTTTCTCACATTCTTTCATGGAGGGAGGTTCTTCATGCAAAACAGAGCGCCGCCCAGTTATATATTTACAGGCTTGTTTTAAAGAGACATCTCTCAATGCACCCAAACCCATTTCGCGACGGCGTTCATAAATGGATAACGATAAAGCCATTGAGCACGGACATCTTTATGCTTATGAAGCAGCAATCCTGCACCATCATTGTTTTCCAGCCTCTAATATGAGCCAACAGCTCTTGGCACTTGAGAGCATTCATAAGAGCCATTTTTACTCCTTTTTACTGGTTTTGTTTATGCACTAGCCTTGTTTGTGATGTGCAAGTTGCATGATTATCAAGAAATAACAGGTTTGAGGCCCCAAAATCTTACGAACTTCAGGGGCTTATTTAAATTGTAAGATGATAAAATAGTATTATAAATCAATGCATTGTGTCTATCATTCGTATAATCGATTTGAGGAAAACAAGAGAGTTGTAGGATAAGAAGTTTTCATTTTGATAGGTTTGGTGAAAGGTGAATATTGATTTTATTTATGGGTTTTTCTGGTCATAAGTAAGTTATGTTGTTTTTTCAAAACTCTTTTGTTGGTAGGGTGAAGTTTTTATTGGGAGAGTGAAATTTTCTCCGTATTTGTTTGGTTTATGGTATGGGGAGAAAAGAAATATTTTTAGAATGGCGCTGTCTTTTCATACGATTTATTGAATAGAATTTTTAATATTTGAGAAATTTGTATTGATTGTTGTGGTTAGGGATGGTGCTGAAACGCGAGTGTTGTGCGAAGAAATGATATCTGCTCGCAGTTTTGGGGTATTTGCGAATAAATCGTGGTTTTATGACCATTTTCATAAAAGTTTTTCAGGGTGCAAGATCCTTCATATTTGCTTTGAAAGAAGAAGATGCTGTTTTATGCTTTTGTGCGGAGCGGTTGTTATTTTTTTCAAGAATTTAAAAGGAACTATTTGTATTTTGTGTCATGGTGCATGCTTATAAGCAAGCATTGACAAATTTTAGAGCTTTATATTACCTTTCTCGCATTATTTTGGAGTGCATTTTCCAAATAAAAGTAATCTGTTAGTGGTTTGTGCAGAGAATTATCAGGTGGCCGCGTGATTTTTTTATTTATTCTTTTGCCGGATTAAATGTTTGGTAGATAATTTTTGAATAAACAGGTGGACAAATTTTCGCTTTATGACCATTTTCACAAAGTTTTTGAAGGTGAAAGATGCTTCCTATTCGGTTTGAAAAAATAGCTCTCATTGGTATTGGTCTTATTGGCTCTTCTTTAGCAAGGGTGATTAAAAAGAAAAATCTTGCAGCTCAAATTTCTATTGCAACGCGTCGTCAAGAAACATTGAAAAGAGCGCGTGAATTGCAACTTGGGGATTTTTATACGATCGATAATGCAGAAGCGGTTGAAGACGCAGACCTTGTTATTATTTCTGTTCCCGTTGGAGCAAGTGCTGAGGTGGCGAAAACCATATGTGATTATTTAAAACCTGGGGCGATTGTGAGTGATGTTGGCTCTACAAAAGCGTTGGTTATCGCAGAAATGGCACCTTTATTGCCCAAAACAGTTCATTTTATTCCAGGGCACCCAATTGCTGGAACAGAATATTCAGGACCGGATGCTGGTTTTGCTGATTTGTTTGTGAATCGTTGGTGCATTTTAACACCTTTTGCTGACAGTGATGCTACCGCTGTAGCGCTCTTGGCAGCATTTTGGGAAGCTTGTGGTGCGCGTGTCGAAAAAATGGAGCCTAAACATCATGATCTTGTGTTGGCTATTGTTTCGCATTTACCGCATTTGATTGCTTATAATACTGTTGGAACAGCCAGTGATCTAGAAAAGGTGACAAATTCAGAAGTGATTGCTTATTCTGCCTCAGGTTTTCGTGATTTTACCCGTTTGGCATCTTCTGATCCTGTTATGTGGCGTGATATTTGTTTGCATAACAAGGATGCTATTTTAGAAATGTTGAGCCGTTTTAGTGAAGGGCTTGCTTTTTTAGAGCAGGCAATTCGTTTGGGAGATGGTGAGACACTGTTTAACTTTTTTACACAGACACGTGCTGTGCGCCGTAGTATTATTGAGGCGGGGCAGGAAGTTGATGCTGCTGATTTTGGACGCTATAATGTTTTTAAAGAGGGCAGATAAAACAAGAGATTTTTTGTCAATTTTCTTTGTTTTTTCTAGGAATTTATGTTCCTTTAAGCAGTGGATTATTATAAAGAAAGATCTCTTATTGCTTCCAGATTATCTTATGATACCGCCTATGAATGATATCAGATAAGATCCATTGGCATGACTCCCTTGGCATATGCAAGATATAAATTAACGCTGCCATTTTATGTGCTCATTTCTGATGTTGTATATTAAAATGGGTGATGAGAAGTATTGTTATTTCTGTCTTTAAAGGGTTTTACCCATACGCTATCCTTTTTATGATGCATAAGGGAAGAGTTGTTCTTGGTTTGTTATGAAAAGGCTTAAAATGGGGTGTTCTATGATATTCGGCTTTCTCATTCAATATCAGAAATAATAAATTATCTTTATAAATCAGCCTATTTATATAAAATAGGCGATTTCTTGGATAGAGAGACGGGGGGGCAAAAGTTTTTATGGGTGCAGGATGATTGTCTGTGGCATGGGAATGCATAAAGCAATCACGGAATCTAGAGTTCCTCCTTTTAGTGGTTGGAGAGCTTGGGATAATGCAATGCCTTGCTTTTTGTATTTCATGGTTATTTCTGGATGATACCGATGGTGTCTTGATGCGAGGTTGTTTTTCAACTGTGATGGATGTGTTTTTAAATCACAAAAATCCTTGGGAGTGTATCCAAGGTTGTCATATCATAGGTTGATTTTGTTTCGTTTATATCAATGCGTCGTCTTTTTTATTCATAATCTTAGAATGTTATCTGTATCGCTCTTTAGTGTTTTGGGATTTTGATGCATAAAATTTTTTGATTTGTTATTTTCCAATTTGGCACATTAACTAGGCTTGACCGTATTGATTATTGCCCTTTATATTAAGAGGTATTTTTTTTAATTTTGATGATTTTTATAAAGTTTGTATAGATGAGAGAGAGTATTACCAGAAAGTATTGAGATTTGTTAAGGAATATCTTTTGGTATAGCTATCGTATTCTTGCTGATGCAATAAGCCATTATTGGCGTGATAATGGAAGTGCTTTTGCTAGTCATGTTGCGCTGTCGGGCCTGTTGGCATTTTTCCCTTTTTTTATTTTTGGAACATCTCTTGCGAGCTTTCTTGGTGCATTTACATACACGCCGCAAAAAATTAAAGCGCTTGTGCAATTATTACCGGATGTCATTGCAGATCCTTTATCTCAGGAAATTATCAGTGTTTCAACTATTCAGAGAGGGGATGTGTTAACGCTTTCTGTCATTGGGGCGGCTTATTTTGCTTCGAATGGAATAGAAGCATTGCGTGCCGCTTTAAATAAAGCTTATCGCGTTGTTGATCGACGGAGTTTGTTGTTTTGTCGTTTTCAAAGTTTATTTTTTGTCATCCTTGGAGCTTTTGGCCTTGTGGTGATTAGCTTTTTATTGATTTTAGCACCTTTGCTGATCAAAATTATGCAAAATCATTCTTTTTTCATTACCGAACATATCGGTATCATTCGTCTGTGGCGTTATATAATCGCGGCAGTTGTTTTATTTGTAAGTCTTTTGATTGTTCATAAATGGCTTCCAGCAGAGCGGCGGAAATTTATAGATATTTTACCAGGAATCGTGGTGACAATGTTGGTCTGGTTTATGGCTTCTATTGCTTTTGCACAGTATTTAACAATGTTTGATTATATTTCCACCTATGCAGGGTTAGCTTCTATTATGGTGGCTATTATTTTTCTTTACATATTAAGCGCAATTTTTATTTTGGGAGGTGAAATAAATGCAGCAATCATGTTTTATCGCAAGCATTTACAACATTCAGATAAATGAAAGAACCTTTTTTGTGTGAAAAAAGCCAAGAGACGAATAAACAGATCAAACCTGCCATCACTTTGTTTATTGATGCGGATGCTTGTCCTGTAAAAGATGAAGTTTACCGTGTGATGAATCGTTATCAGCTCAAAACATTTGTGGTGGCAAATCGCTTTTTAGTTCTTCCTAATGAATTGCTTATTGAAAGAGTGATTGTGCCTGGTGAACCCGATGGCGCAGATGATTGGATTGTTGAGCATGTGCATGAGGCAAGTATCGTTATTACCAGTGATATCCCTTTAGCAGCGCGGGTTGTGCGAGCTGGGGGTGTTTGTCTTTCGCCTATGGGGTGTATTTTTGATGTAAATTCTGTTGGTCAAGCTTTGGCAATGCGCAATTTGATGGAAGATTTGCGCGGACAGGGTAATATGATAGGTGGTCCACGTCCTTTTGGACGCAAGGATCGTTCTGCTTTTTTGTCAGCATTGGATTTGGCTATACAACGTTTAAAAAGGCGTGGTTATTAGGTTATTGGGCTTCTTTTATGACAGCTTTTATAAGCGCTTTGGCATCGTCATTGGCCCATGGAGCAGCACCATTATAGGAAGCAATCAGATGACCATTTTTATCAATTAAAACTGTGATGGGTAATCCTAAAGCAAGCCCTTGTTTTCGAAGGTTGTTGAAAATTTCCATTGTTTCATCGCGATAGTAGACTAAATTATCAGCGCCGACATTGTGTAAAAACTGTTGAATTTTTTGGGGAGAGGCTGTTTTATCGGTATTAATGGCTATTACATCGAAATTTTCTCCACCCAATTCACGCTTTAATGTTGCAAGTTCAGGCATTTCTGTGCGACAGGGTGCACACCAAATAGCCCATAGATTGAGCAGTATCGGTTTGCCGGTAAATTGTGCAAGTGTGTGGTCTTTTCCTTGAATATCCTTAAAAGAGAGTTGATTCATATCTGTGGGCGTATCAGAAAATCGCATATTGGCGAAAAAGCCTGTTGCGGCTTTTTGGAGTGCTCTTGTTTTTTCTGTTTGTGTTTTTTTGCTCTGTTCTTCTGAAATAAAGTTAGCAAAAAAAGGCGCTTTCTTGTTATAAGGACCTTTTGTGGCGTATAAACTGATACCAGCTAAGATGACGGCAACAAAAAAGGATATGATAAAGAGCTTCTTTTTGCTGTGCTTTTTTTGGTTACTAACAGTTTGAGGAATCATGATTTTTATCCTTTTTAGGGGTGTTTTTAGAGTATGACAGATGAAAAGCTAAAGAACCAAATGTGGGGTGGCCGGTTTATAGCAGGACCTGCTGCAATTATGGAAGAAATTAACGCCTCAATCGATTTTGATCAAAAACTTTATCGGCAAGATATTGAAGGTTCACTTGCCCATGCTGCAATGTTAGCGCAAACAAAGATTATTTCGCAATCAGATTATGAAAAAATTGTTCATGGTTTAGAACGTATTCGTCAAGAAATTGAGGATGGTACATTTGTTTTTTCACGAAAGCTGGAAGATATTCATATGAATATTGAAGCACGGCTTTGCGAATTGATTGGTCCTGTTGCGGGACGTTTGCATACGGCGCGTTCACGTAATGATCAAGTGGCTGTCGATTTTCGTTTGTGGGTGCGTGAGACAACAGAGAAAATAGCGCAAGCTTTAAAGGGATTAATAGAGCAATTGCTTGTTCAAGCAGAACAACATGTCGATAGCTTTATGCCTGGATTTACACATTTACAATCGGCACAGCCCGTTACATTTGGCCATTATATGATGGCTTATGTGGAAATGTTTGGTCGTGATTTATCACGGATGCGTGATGCTATTGAACGCATGAATGAATCGCCTTTAGGGGCTGCGGCTTTGGCTGGTACAAGCTTTCCCATTGATCGTTTTATGACAGCACAAGCATTAGGTTTTCGAGAACCAACACGCAACTCCATTGATAGTGTTTCAGATCGCGATTTTGCTTTAGAATTTTTAAGCGCTGGTGCTCTTTGTGCAATGCATCTTTCGCGTTTAGCAGAAGAAATTATTCTCTGGTCAAGTGAACAATTTCATTTTATTCGTTTATCAGATGCTTTTTCCACCGGCTCGTCTATTATGCCACAAAAAAGAAATCCTGATGCGGCGGAACTTGTGCGCGCCAAAAGTGGACGGTTGAATGGTGCATTGATAGGTTTGTTAACGGTCATGAAGGGGTTGCCCCTTGCCTATTCAAAAGATATGCAAGAAGATAAAGAATATGTGTTTGATGGCGCTTTAAATCTCGAATTATCGCTGGCCGCAATGACAGGGATTATAGGGGATTTGCGGGTCAATAAAGAAGCCATGAGGCAAGCAGCAGATTTGGGTTATGCAACGGCAACAGATTTTGCTGATTGGTTGGTGCGTGAGTTAGGGATACCTTTTCGTGAAGCTCACCATATTACGGGGCGTGTTGTGGCGTTGGCAGAGAAAAAACAATGTGGGCTTCATGATTTGCCATTGAGTGAACTTCAAACAATATGTTCAGAAATTAATGCAACAGTTTTTGATGTTTTGACAGTTGAAAAATCAGTTGAAAGCCGTAAAAGTTTTGGTGGTACAGCCCCTTCAGAAGTACTTTATCAAATTAGCTATTGGAAAGAATATCTTGTTACAGCTTGAAGGATGGGATTTACACTTCAACAAAGTAACCAACCCATAAAATAAAAAGAAACATCAATAGGAGAGCAAAGGGCATATGAAAATCATTTTAAGGAATTTAACAATTGTCCTTTTGGGGGGTGTTGTTATGGTTGGATGTGGACGTAAGGGAGCATTGGAGATGCCACCTCTCAATGTGGAGAAGCCTGGGCAAGGAACATCTGTTGCTAAAGGTGAAAAAGATAAGCCTTTTATTCTTGATCGTTTGATAAAGTAGGAGGAAAATGTGCAGTTTTTCCCCTATCGTCAAGCTATGCTCCATGCTGAAGGTGTTTCGTTTTCTACTCTTGCGCAGGATGTAGGAACACCTTTTTATTGTTATTCGGCTAACGCAATAATGACCCGCTTTCACGATTATCAAAAGGCATTTCAAGAGATGCCAAATTTGATTGCTTATGCGGTTAAGGCTAATTCTAATCAAGCAATTTTACAGCTTTTAGCCGCAAATGGATCGGGAGCGGATGTCGTTTCAGAAGGTGAGTTACGGCGCGCTCTTGCTGTTGGTATTCCTGCCAACCATATTGTCTATTCTGGTGTTGGGAAAACTGTGAGAGAGATAGATTTTGCTCTTGCCCAAGATATTTATTGTTTTAATGTTGAATCCGAGCCGGAACTCGAACAATTGTCGCAGCGTGCTGTGGCGCTTGCAAAAAGAGCACGTGTCTCATTGCGCATTAATCCAGATGTTGATGCAAAAACACATAAGAAAATTACAACAGGAAAGTCCGAGAATAAATTTGGTATTCCATTGGTGTTTGCAAGAGAGGCCTATAAAAAGGCTGCTTCTCTCCCTGGATTACAGGTTTGTGGTGTTGATATGCATATTGGGAGTCAGATCTGTGATTTAAAACCGTTTGAGGAAGCTTTCCTTATTATCACAGATTTTGTGCGCCAATTATGGGGTGATGGTTATGCGATAACACATATTGATATTGGCGGTGGGCTTGGTATCGCATACGGTCATGAACAACATGTCATACCTTCTCCTTTCGATTATGCAGCGCTGGTGAAAAAACATATTTCTCCTTTAGGAATAAAGATTATCCTAGAGCCGGGACGTAGCATTGTTGGTGAAGCGGGTGTGTTGCTGACATCTGTTCTCTATTTAAAAAAAGGTGAAGGGCGGAATTTTGTTATTGTTGATGCGGCGATGAATGATTTTATACGTCCAACACTTTATGATGCTTGGCAAAATGTGCTCCCTGTGAAACAAAGACCTGAAGATACATCATTCATTCAAGCCGATGTTGTTGGTTCGGTTTGTGAAACTGGGGATTATTTAGCTTTAAATCGCTGTCTACCCATTTTGGCACCAGGTGATCTTTTGGCGATTACTGGAGCAGGCGCTTATGGTGCTGTGATGGCGAGTACCTATAATAGTCGGCTTTTGATACCGGAAGTTCTTGTCCAAGATACACGTTATGCGGTTATTCGTCCTCGCCTTGATTATGCACAATTGATAGAATGTGATCATATTCCAGATTGGATTGAACGTTGTTAAGTGTTCTTGGCCTTATTTTGACTCAATTTTGATGAAACAACGCATGCTTTGGAAGTCATTTTTATGGGATTTGCTTTAAGCGTCATAAAATATTTTTCTTCAATATGATGAGAAAAGGTATAATCAGGTATTTTTAAAATACTATGTTGTTTCTCTTGGATTGCAGTTTTCTTTTGCATTCCCCAAGTGTAAAAGTGTAAAAATATAAAGTTGAAGAATATTCAGGGTAAGATTTATCTGGTAAGCCTATAAGGTGAATCCTATAAGTGGTTGGAAAGTCAACTGACTTGAGAGGAAATAATCTGCTTACAGGGTGGTGGGGATTTTAAAATCCTCGTTCTTTTAGGCCAAGAGAAGATCAAGGTCTCAATTCACCGCTGTAAAAGGGGAAAAATGCTTGTCTATGGAAAATGAAAACATCAAAAGTTTTGCAATTATAAAGCTTTTGTGTGTGCGCATTTTGATGTGGTTTATCCTCTTATTTGAGCGGATATGGGGGCGGTTGTTGCCGTTTTTCCTCGTTCTTAGTCTTTTTTGTTCGCTTAGTTGGTTGGGTATTTTTAGCATTCTCAGTTATTGGCCCCATCTGCTCTTGCTTGGGCTTATGTTGTTTTTGGCTGTGGGGAGTTTATTTTTTCTTCAAGGTTTTCGCTTTCCTAAAATGAAGGAAGTTCATCAGCGTCTTGAACAAGTAAACGGTCTTAAAAATCAACCCTTAAGCGTTCAAACAGATCATTTATGTGCTGAAAATGACGATGATTTTCGTACAATTGTTTGGCATGAACATCAACGCCGCATGGCAAGACAATTATCCCATTTAAAAACAGGGTTTATTCATCTTAATAGTGTGGCTTATGATCCTCTGGCTTTGAGAACTGTTTGTTTCCTGCTTTGTGTGTGTGCTTTTAGTTTTTCTTTTGGCTCGCTAGGAGGACGTTTAACAGATGCCTTTGATTTTCGTCCTTTCATTGATGAAGCATCTATGCGGGTTGATGCTTGGGTAACACCACCTGCTTATACCAGTGTTGCGCCCCTTTATTTAACAAAAGATGAGAAAACACAGGTGACAATTCCTCAAGGGAGTAATCTCGTTGTACGTGTTGTTAATGGGGCTGGTATTACAGTGAAAGCAGTCTCTAAAAAAGATGGGCAAGAAGTTTTGTTTGCAAAGAAAAATGAAAAGGTGACTTTGAATGAGCCAATTATTCATTTTGAAACACACTTAGAAAATTCAATAGATTTGTTGGTTTCATCACGTCATAGGCAACAGAAGTGGCATTTGCAGGTAATGAAAGATCAGATCCCCACAATTCGTTGGCTGGAAAAGCCAGGACGGATTTTGACTGGTTCATTAGAGTTACAGTATGAACTGGATGATGATTATGGAGTATCAAAGGCTTTTGTTGAAATAGAGCCTTTTTTGAATCAACATAAAAGCAATCTTTCCCTTTATAAAGCGCCTGAAATAAAACTTCTGCTGCCACGTGGTGGAAAGGGTAAAATGCGGACGGTGCAAGATGTATCAGCACATCCATGGGCTGGTGCGGAAGTCAAAATCACTTTGGTAGCAGAAGATGGTGCGGGACAACAAGGACGGAGCAAAACTTTTGTTATGATATTGCCACAGCGTGTGTTTTCGAATCCTGTTGCACGTGCGGTGATTGAATTGCGTCGTTTACTTGCTCTTGATGTTTCTATGCGCGAGCGTGTGCTCGATATGCTTTCTGCTTTGCTGGTGCGCCCACAAGAAGGGCTACAAAATTTTACACATTTTCTTGTTTTACAGAGTGTATGGACAAGGCTTTCTATGGCAGAGACACAAGAGGATTTGCGTGATGTCGTCGATTATCTATGGCAGATTGCTTTGGGTATTGAAGGCAATCAGCTTGAATCTGTCCAGAAAAATTTAAAACAAGCTCAAGCTGCTTTGCGTGATGCACTTCGTTATGGTGCTCCAGAGACAGAAATTAAACGGCTTGTGGAAGATTTACGTCAAGCTATGGATGCTTATATTCATGCTTTGGCTGAAGCGCCACACGATAAGAGTCATCCTAACAATAACAATATAAGGCGTCCCAATCTTGCAGAAGATTCATTGGAAAAAAAGCTGAATCTTATTGAAGAAATGGCAAAAACAGGTTCCTCTTTAGCTGCTGAACAACTGTTGGCTGAATTGGAAAAGACTCTTGATCATTTGCAAGTTCAAAAAGGCGATCAAGGTGGTGAGAAACATCAGAAACAATCTGCAAAGATGAAAGAAAAAATGGATCAGCTTGGAGATTTAATGCGGCGTCAGCAAGAAATTCTCAATGAAACACATCAATTAGAAAAAGAACGACAACGTGGAGAAAACATACCAGAGGAGCAAAGAAAATCTTTAAAAAAACGTCAGGATGCGTTGCAGTCTGAATTGTCAATGTTAGAAAAAGAATTATCAAGCCAAGGGTTTGAATCGCGTGATGCCTTCAAAAAGGCAGAGGAAAAAATGAATTCTGCTGGAGATGCTCTTGATCAGGGCAACAATCAAATGTCTATGCAAAATCAGGCAGATGCTTTAGAAGCTTTGCGGCAGGGTGCACAAAATATCGTGGAAAAAATGCGTGAAATGCTTAAAGAAGCCGGAGATAAACAAAATGCCAATTCGGGTTCTGAAGATCCATTAGGGCGCTCACTTTCTTCCACAACAGATCAAGAAGGGCAACAAGGCAGCTCTCTGCCACAAGAAAGTGACCAAACGCGAGCACGACAGATTTTAGAAGAGATTCGCAAACGTTTGGCTAAAGAGCATATCCTAGAAGTAGAAAAAAACTATCTTGAAAGGCTGCTTCATTTTAATTAATTACGGTGTGTTTCTTTTAATCGAGGCAAAAAAGGTATATGGAAGGCTTTTATAAGGCACAAGATTTAAAGATAAAGGACATGATGAGAGCGTTTGTTTGAAGTGATCAATAAAAATGTTCTGTATGTTGTTTTGTTATTTGAGTTTGAAATATGCAATATTAAAAGCTTTTGATATTGTGGAGAAAAGGCAGAATTCCATATAAAAGGGTATATGAAAGCCTGTGATGTTCAAAGTTTTTTTCTACGCGGTATGTTGAGTTGGATATAATCACACTGAGAGATTTTTATGCTTCGACACTTGGGTTGCGCGTGCAGGCGACATTGTGTGACCAATTAGATTTATGGTGGCCTGATCTTGCTGATAAACGGGTGATGGGATTAGGATATGCGCTTCCTTACCTTTCTGCGTTGCGTACGCGTGCACAACAATGTTTCGCTTTTATGCCTGCCGCTCAGGGCGCTGTACCTTGGCCTTGTGATGAGAAAGTTTCTACAGCACTTGTTTTTGAAGAAGACCTACCGCTGCCGGATGCTTCGGTTGATTGTGTGTTATTGGTACATGCACTGGAATATACAGAAAATTCTTTCGAAACACTCAATGAAATATGGCGTATCTTAGTGCCTAATGGCAGTTTAATTGTTATTGTTCCTAATCGTTCTGGGTTTTGGGCACGCAATAGTTCCACACCTTTTGGTTATGGCGAGCCTTATAGTCGACAACAAATTGCTCGTTTGTTTGAAAAAACAAATTTTATTTCTGAAGCCGTGCAAGAAATTGTATATTACACACCTTCTTCAGGTTATATCTCACGGTTATTCTCATTTTTTTATGGACCCTTTGCACGTCATCTTTTGCCTTATTTTGGTGGACTCTTAATGTGTCAGGCACAGAAACGTGTTTATCAAGGTTTGCTTGTAAAACGTCGTCAGTCGCGGCGTGTTTTTATTCCTGCACTATCACCCCAAGCCTATGAGGGTTTTTCTCATCTTTCTTCCAATTCCATCTCACGATGGCATTCTTGAAGTGTATACCTCAAGATCCTTTGAGTAAAAACTCTTTGACTGATATGAGGAACAAAAGAACATTATCATGCTCTTTTTCAGTTTTCTATGTTGTTATTGTTCCTATATTGAGACAGCTTATGCGTGGACATAGTGTGTGGTTTCAAACATTTTTTGTCGTCTGCGCTGTTTCTGTTTATGATGTGCAAGCAACATCTTTTATGAATGAATCTCAAATGGGTTTGTAGTGAAAAAGCTTATTTTATATAGGTGCTCATCCAAAGGAAAAATGATCAATGACCCTTAAAATGAAAATGCTCTCTTAAATTTTCTATGCAATTTATCGCGGAGAAAAATTGAGGGCATCAAAATTATTTTTGAAGCAGTTCATGTCAAAGAAGTGTTAAAGATTCAAACGATAGCCATTTTGATCGGTAATGAGAATTTGTGCGTTAGAGGGGTCTTTTTCGATTTTTTGTCGTAAACGATAAATATGGGTTTCTAGGGTATGGGTGACAATATTTTCATTATAGCCCCAAACTTTTTCTAACAGTGTTTCACGGCTTACGATTTGATCATTGGTAGAATAGAGGTATTTAAGAATAGCTGCTTCTTTTTCTGTAAGACGAATTTCATTGTTGTGTTGGTCAATAAGGAGTTTTTGTCCAGGTTTGAAAATATAGGGACCAATGCAAAAAGTTGTATCGTCACTTTGCTGATATTGGCGCAATTGGGCACGGATTCGTGCCAATAATACTGCAAAGCGAAAAGGCTTTTTCACATAATCATTGGCGCCTGTTTCAAGATCTAATAGGCTATCGCAATCTGTATCACAATTTGTAATCATAATAATGGGAGCACGAAATCCTTGGAGGCGTAATTTTTTCACAGCTGTACGGCCATTAAGATCAGACAGCTCAAGTCCAAAAATAGCTAGATCAACATTTCTCTCTTGGGTTATTGTTATTCCTGATTCAGCTGTTTTCGCTTGGAAGACTTCAAATTCCTTATGCATTTGCAATTGTTCTACCAAAATAGGGCGCAGATCATTATCTTCTTCAACAATTAAGAGGGTATAGCGGTTCATTTTTATTCCTTATAAGATATGTTGATGCACCGATTGATAGAGAGTAGTTTCATGAAAAATGAGATTTCATGCAAGAAAAATTGAAAAAGAAATTTCCTAAAAAACAAAATTTTGTTTCTTCTATGGCTGTTTGCTGACAAACAGAACATTATGCACAAGGCCTTTTGTGCATTTGTCAAAATCTTTTTTTATGCTCTAGAATGGCCTAGTATTTCCGTTTTTAAGCGTGAATATGTTTCTGTATCTTTTTAGCACATATGCGCTGTTTAAGTGGATTTTGTGGCAAATTTTATCACTCTTGCTACATTTTGTTTCGCCTTTTCACTGTCTTTGCAGGCAAGATAGTTGGTATGATTCGAGCGCTGATACCAATTATAATAGTTTAAGACATTTTGCTTGCGGTAACAGTGCTGAAAAAATATATTGTGAAGGATAGGCTTCATGAAATTGTTTTGGTTTTGAATTTGAATATTGCAGAACAAAAATGGCGAAAAAATTCTATATTTATGTACTTAGCGCAAAAGGATTATGCACTTACAGAAGGACGTATTGCACTTGCTTGCCGCGATAGAGAACATCTCTTGCTGCATATGAATTGGTGATGAAGATTATTATGTTAAGATGAAAACATCTCTTTTTTAAGGTTGCCCATTAAACAAACTTCTTTCCATTCATCTTCTGTTACGGGTTGTACTGATAAGCGACTGGCATTGACCAGCACCATATTTTTCAGTTTAGGGTTTGCTTTAATTTGTTTTAATGAGACAGGGGTTGGCATATCGCAAACTGCACGGATATCTACACATTCCCAGCGTGGATCAGAAGTGGTAGAATCAGGATGTGCTTCTGCACAAACCTCTACAATACCTACAATTTCCAGCCCTTTATTAGAATGATAAAAAAAGCCTTTATCGCCATATTTCATGGCACGCATATTGTTACGGGCTTGATAATTGCGCACACCATCCCATTGTTCTCCAGTAGTGCCTTTTTTCTTCTGCATGTCCCATGACCATTTATGAGGTTCAGATTTAAAAAGCCAATAAGCCATGCCTTCTCCTTTTCATGGATTGTGAATATTGATACATCACATCTCTATTTTTAGATGTATTTGAGAACATTGCCAAGTACGATCTTGAATTTAAAATGAAATAAAGAATGCAGATTATCGTTTGTTTCTTGGTTTTTTAATAGAGAATAAAATTGTCATATCATCATGCGTTATATTTGTTACTTGTTTTATAGAATGCGTGAAAATGTTCTGTCTTTTCCTTAACTCTTAGGAGCACAAATATGCGTGGCGAGCAGAGAATATGCTAAAGTAAATCACTAAGCATGATAAGTTTAATTATCTTTGATTTTGATCTCAAAAGACTCATCTATGATGATTGGGTTGCGTTGAAAAATGATGGACAAAAATTGTGTCGTGGAAGCTTTAAGAGGGCAATGATCATAGTAACGAGATGAAATATTCAATAACAGCCATTCATGTTGTGCTTTGTAGAGAGCATATATGTTGACTTTTTTAGGCTTTGGTTCCACGACGTCCCATTCCGATTAGGGGAGCAGATTTTTCGTCCAATGGCCAGCGTGAGCGGGGGGCAAGATCAAGGGGGCTTGTTTCTCCCCGGACAAGCTTTTGTGCACCAGCAAAAGCAATCATTGCGGCGTTATCGGTACATAAGGAAAGAGGGGGCGCTATAAATTCAAAACCATGTTGCTCTGCAAGTTTTTGCAATGTCAATCGAATGGCTTGGTTGGCAGCAACACCACCTGCCACAACTAAAGCAGGAGGACGCTGTCCTTGACCATGAGAGAGAGGATATTGCTGGGTAAAATGTTGTAGAGCCAAATGAATGCGGTCATGTAGCGTATCGGTAACAGCTGCTTGAAAGCTTGCCGCAATGTCAGCAACGTCGCTTTCTGTAAGAGGCGCCATGGCTGTTGCTGCTTGTCGAACAGCGGTTTTGAGACCTGAAAAAGAAAAATCTAACCGTTTTTCCCCTTTTAAAGGTCGTGGAAGAGGAATACGATTTTTATCACCCAATAAAGCAGCTTTTTCAAGTGCTGGGCCTCCAGGATAAGGAAGGCCTAAGAGTTTTGCTGTTTTATCAAAAGCTTCTCCCAAGGCATCGTCAATGGTGGTTCCTAAACGCTGGTAATTTCCTATTCCGTGAACAAGAATTGTTTGTGTATGGCCACCTGAGACTAACAGTAATAAATAAGGACATTGAACATTATGCGTTAGCATGGCTGTTAACGCATGGCCCTCCAGATGATTGACGGCAATAAAAGGCTTTCCGGTGGCAAGAGAGAGTGCTTTTGCACTCATAACGCCTACCAACAGCCCTCCTACCAGACCTGGACCACTGGTGGCAGCAATGGCATCAATATCTTGCAATTTTGTGTTCGCGTCTGTGAGTGCTTTGAGAATTAAACTATCAAGAATTTCAACATGGGCACGAGCGGCAATTTCAGGGACAACACCGCCATAGGGTGCATGATGATCAATTTGGCTCCAAACAACATTGGAAAGAATGCTACTGTTTTCATTATTGTTATATTCAACAACAGCAGCAGCCGTTTCATCGCAACTTGTTTCTATTCCTAACAGGCGCATTTCAAACAAAACCTTCTGTTAAAGATTCTTTCCTGTTGTGGGTACCACGAACGGAAAAAGATACAAGGAAATTCTCATAAAATTATTTTTTCTATAAAATGTGTTTTAAGGTATTCTTTTTAAATATAATGGTGCTCTTGACTTAAAATGAAATTGTGTTTTTTAGTATAAAATGGTGATATTTTTTCAAAATAATGTTTATTAAACTCTATAAGTCTAACGGTTTTCTATAAAAATAGAGTGTTAAAAATTTCGGTAAAGTTATACTCTTTAATAAAAATGGTTTTAAATACACTAAGTTCTTTTAGAAATTCTTTATTTTTTAAAGATTTTTTCATTTTATGATTTTATCAATAAAAGAAGAGTGTGCACAAAAAGTGACTAAAATGGTAGATTCTTCAAAACCAAAAGCTAAACCTCATTATGCTGGTACGCGTCGTAAAACGCCGGTGATTGAACATGAAACTGGGGATCATAATTCAGAACAAAGAACACAAAATCCAGTAGAATTGGATGCCATAGAGAAACAGAGTGAAAAAACTGAAAAGAAGAAATGCATGTCTTATAGGGCTTTGCTTTACATACTTATTTCAGGAATTTTAGGTGGTCTTATCGCTTTTTGTATTATGATCGGTCTTCAATGGACAGGTATATTCCCTTCTCCTTTGGTGAAAAAAAATGCTGTAGGGGAAAAAGTTTTACAAATTGCTGAAATCGCAAAAAGTCAAAGTGAAGAAACACGCAAGAAATTAGAGTATGTTCTTCAGGAAATTGATGTATTAAAAGCAGAATTTGCTGCTTTTGCATCGCAATATACAGAAACAATTCAAAGTAATGACACATTACAAGAGGAAAACAAAAAGGCTTTTACTGTTTTAGAGCAAAAAGTCAGTGATCTTGAAAAGTCTGTGCAAGCTTTTGTTGAGGTTTCAAAAGAGGTAGAAGCGGCTTTGTCCGTTGGACAAAGTCATGCAAGTGCTCTTGCTGCTTTCAAGCAACAGTTAGAAACTATGCAAGAAGAAATTGCTGCTGCAAAGAGTGAGAAAAAAGAAATCAATACTGCACTGTTTACTGCTATCAGTTCTCTAAAAAATGCTGTAGAACGCGGTGGATCTTATAGTGATGAATTAAAGCTCTTACAACAATTATCGCCTTCAATTGATGGACTTGATTTATTGCAAAAGACAGCAACTGTAGGTCTTCCAAGTTCAGCCCAACTTTCAAGTGATTTTGCTCGTGTTGCAGATGTCATCGTTGCAACACAAAATAGTGTTCCACCAAATACCGGTTTTTTGCAACGGATTTTAGCATGGGCAAAAGGTCTTATCGTTTCGCGTCCGATTGGAAATGTTGAAGGGGAAACATTGGGAGCAATTGCGGCGCGGATGGAAGTTGCTATTGAGAAAGGTGATTACGAAAAAGCTTTGAGCGAATGGCAAACATTGCCTCAAAATGCAAAAGATGTTTCGGTAGATTTTGTGCATCAGCTTGAAACACATATTGCTGTTCATCAGTTGCTTCAGAAGTTATTGATATCTGTGCAACAAGGATCTTTTAAGGCAACAAAGATGTAAATAGGCTCCAGATGATACGTGTTTTTATTTATAGTTTTGTTGTATGTACGCTCGGTTTATTGTTCGGGTGGGTTGCTAATCACAATGGTGTTTTGGTTCTCACGTTTTTGCATTTTCGCTTCTCTGCTTCTCTGCTTACAGTGTTAAGCGTGCTTATTTTGCTTTTTGGAATTTTAGCGCTTTTATGGTGGCTCTTTTCGGTTCTTTTTTCTGTCCCTAGTGCTCTTTCCAATTACTTTTATAAACGCCATAAAAGGCGCGGTTATGAAGCCCTTTCACAAGGGATTCTAGCAGTTTTTTCAGGTGATGGTGTGTTGGCACAACAAATGGAAGCTCGTGTTGACAAATATCTTGCCGGTAAAGATGAGCCGTTGGTAAAACTTTTACAAGCGCAGACCTTGTCATTGCAAAATAATTCTGCTGCTGCCATTCCTCTTTACGAGGAAATGAGAAAAGAAACACCAACAAAATTGGCGGGGCTTTATGGTTTGTTTCGTGAAGCTATCAAGAACAAAGCTTATGAAGCAGCACAGCAATATGCAGAAGAAGCGCTGGCTTTATCACCAGCACTTGTATGGGCAAATCAAACTGTGCTTGACCAGCTTAGCAGGAGCGGGCAGTGGGATAAAGCACTGACTGTTTTTGAACGTGCAAAACAAGCTTTACCACGCTCTGTTCGCTCGACTTCAGAGCGTCAACATATACAGGCTTTGCTGCTTTGTGGGAAAGCGCTTCATCTGTTTGAAACACATCCGGCAGAAGCACGTGCAGCCATTTTGAAAGCACATAAATTGGAGCCTGATTTTGTTCCCATAACAGTTATTGCTGCTGATATTCTTTATAAGCTTAATGAAGTGCGTAAAGCTGATAAGATGATTATGACAGCTTGGCAGAAAGAACCTCATCCTGATTTGAGTGCGCTTTATCTTGAAAGAGAAGAAGGAGCTGTGGGGCGATTGAAAAAAGCGAAAACACTTGCTTCTTATCATAAAGACACATTTGAAGCAGCTTTTCTTATTGCTAAAGCTGCTTTGGATGCTGGTGAGATAGTATTAGCAAGGGAGCAGGCACAAAAAGCGCTCCAGTATCATCAACGGGAAAGTGTGTACTTATTGTTGGCAGATATTGAAGAAGCACAGGGGAATAATCAGGGAGCTGTGCGTCAATGGCTTTCTCTAGCACTTCGTGCTGAACGTGATCCGGTGTGGATGTGTGATGGGTCTATTTTCGCCTCTTGGTCAGTGGTTTCTCCCATAACTGGACGTTTGGGCTGTTTTGAATGGAAAGAGCCGCCTCGTATGCCTCCCCTTACATTAGAGGCTGCCAATATTATGCCGAAAAAACAAGATAGAGAAGATATCGTGGAAGAAAGTGCTGGTGTTGAAGAAAAGACGCTTGAAGAGTTACCATCTCTAGAAGATTCCTTGTTGCATAATATACAGGGGGAAAAACAAGATATAAAAGAGCAAGATGTTAAAATGTTCAATAAAACCCATTTAAATGTTGATGATCCAGGGGTTAAAACAGAAGAAGAAGAGACATCTTTATCGAAAAAGAACTTTCATTTATTTTAAAAAGTAGAATGATAAGAAATATTGTTCGCCAAAATTATTCTTTTGTGTTTTAAAAACGAAATTTTACTTGGTTTACAGAAGTGGTTTGTTAAAAAATGTTTTTGAGTCAAAGGTGTGTTGGGCAGAAGAAAGAAACGAGTAAGCCAAGGATCGCAGTTGTTACTCATCGCCGGTCTACATATACAGGGCGGTTGGGAAAGTTTTTGCAACAAAGTGGTTTTGTTCTTGATATTTATCGCCCTATTTTGGGACAAAAACTCCCTGATACATTGCAACATTATACTGGTGTTGTCATTTTAGGGGGACCAATGAGTGTCAATGACAAAGATACTTACATTGCTGAGGAAATTGATTGGATTTCTTTATCGCTAAAAGAGAATAAGCCTTTTTTAGGCATTTGTCTTGGAGCGCAAATGCTCGCGCGAAATCTAGGAGGGCGTGTTGGAACAAGAAGTGATGGAATTGTTGAAGTGGGCTGGTATCCATTGGAAGCAACTTCGCAGGGAAAAGCAGTGATGAATTGGCCAGAAATGGTTTACCATTTTCATGATGAAGGTATTTATGATTTACCTAAAGAAGTAGAGCTTTTGGCAACAGGTGATACATATCCTACACAAGCTTTTCGTTATGGAAAAAATGCGTGGGGTATACAATTTCATGCCGAATTTACGCGGGCTATGATGCGGCGTTTGGTCTTGCGTTCGGCACATAAATTAACCGAAAAAGGTGCTCAACCCGCTTCAGCACATTTGCAAGGTCGTTTAATCTATGATCAAGCTTTGAGCAAATGGTTCGAAAATGCATTGCAAAAAATCTTTTTATATTCATCATAAGTGCAAGAGAGTTAAGAAATTTTTATCATTATGAAATAAGGAAAGTTTTTATTTTGTTTATGTTTTCTTCATTGAAATCAATCCGGAAAAGTTGTCCTTTAAGCTATTTGTTTTGTGGGCTATTTTGTTTTGCTCTGATACTTATTTATAGCACATTGTGGTTTTTTTTTCACGTAAAATAGAAGACTATGTAGCCGATCTCTTCGAAAGGGCTGCTGCCCATGATATGACGGTTTTATGCGAGCATTTTAGCAAGAGTGGTTATCCGTTACGTGTTGGTATTACTTGTGATCAAGTTCAGTTTACTTGGCCTTTGCATGGGGTTTCATTATCAACAGGCAATTTGACGGTTGGGACACCAATTTATGCTCCCCATTGGGTAGAGTTTAACATTCATTCTCCTGCATCAATTGTTTTTGATGGAGAAACTTCTATCGTGTCACAATGGCGCAATTTGGTCATTGAAACAGAACCTTATTGGAAAACAAGTAAGACCTTTAAACTGATAGCTGAAGGGCTTGAAATCTCCACCACTTTTTCCTCTCGTAAAGATCAGAAAGTTCAAGAAAAATTAGAATCGCAGACGGAAAACAGAAAAACAATACAAAAAAATATTGAAGATAAAGCATCTTTCAAAGATTCCCTAGATGTGATTATGCCTTCATTAAATCAAGAGGATGTGCCGCAAAAAATAACAGCAGAATTTTTACGAATTGATCTGAAACACGAGAAAAATCATTTATCGGGGCATCTTACTTTTGATGATTTTGATCCTTCTATGTTTTTTGCTTCTTACTTTGTGGATGTTCCCAAGATTGATGGCAATTTAAAATGGATTCTTAATGATGTACCTCATTTTTTTGAAAATAGAGGGGACAATTGGAAACAGCACTTGTATGGGAAAAATGGATTTTTAAAGCAGGGTGAATTGATTTTTCATACAGGTGGTACATTACATGTTAGTGGGCCTTTTTCTTTTGATGATGAAGGGTATTTAACAGCAAAATTTGATCTTGTTTTGGTAAAGCATATGGAGCTTCTTACTACTATGCAGCGTTTGTTTCCTGAGCAAGCAAACAATCTACAAGCTTTATTTTTTGTTTTAGGTGTTATGCCTAAAAGTGCAGATGGCTACCCTATTATTTCCTTGCAGGTTCGTCATGGCTGGGCAAAACTAGGTTTTTTAAAACTTGGTCGTCTTGCTCCACTTTGACTTTGAAAACTGCATTTTAAAATCGTGCGTTTAACTTCTGCTCTAGAGATCAAAATAGGGTTTTTTACTTTGAGCATTCTGCCTAAAAGAGCAGATGGTACCCCTATTATTCCCTTGCGGGTTCGTCATTGCTGGGCAAAACGAGGTTTTTTAAAACTTGGCCGTCTTGCTCTACTTTGACTTTGAAAACTGCATTTTAAAATTGTGCATTTAACTTCTACTCTAGAGATCAAAATACGGCTTTTTACTTTGAGTGCTCTGCCTAAAAGAGCAGATGGCACCCCTATTATTCCCTTGCGGGTTTGTCATTGCTGGGCAAAACGAGGTTTTTTCAAACTTGGTCGTCTTGCACCACTTTGACTTTGAAAACTGCATTTTAAAATCGTGCGTTTAACTTCTGCTCTAGAGATCAAAATACGGCTTTTTACTTTGAGTGCTCTGCCTAAAAGAGCAGATGGCACCCCTATTATTTCCTTGCAGGTTCGTCATGGTTGGGCAAAACGAGTTTTTTTCAAACTTGGTCGTCTTGCATCACTTTAAGTTTGAAAGCTGGTATTTTGAAGTTGTGCAATCAACCCTGCGGCAAAAGTAAAGCGAGAAATGTTGAGATCATTTTCAATAAGAGCGCTAATACGGTTTGTTACATTGTAAATATGCTCTTCTTCTATTTTATTCCAAGTGGCAAAAGGATCGTTTTTTGCTCCATAATTTTTTAGAATTTTTATAACAATTTTCCGTAAGCTTTCAGCAATATTTTCTTTAGCTTGGCTTAATGCCATACTATCATAATAATCAAGTACAGGAATTGTCTGACTTGCTTCATTAATGCGGTTGATACGAATAGCCTGCGCAAGTGAGAAATAGACCTCTGCCGTTTTAATAAGGTCACTATTGCTTTGTTGTGCAATCAGAGAAATATCACAAATTATTGGAGCGGTTTCTAAGAGAGCCAATTGTTTTGCTAAAGCTTTTGGTGCTCCTTCTTCACTATAATGGAGTGTTTTTTCTTTCATTTTTTTGTTGATATCTTTATCATTGGAATGCGTAAGCAGTTTTTCAATAACAGTACGCGCTTGCTTGATTGTTTGTACAAGCACTTCTAATGGAGTTGAGAGATCCATATTGCGCAATCCCCAATTTGTTGTCTCAAAGAGCATTGAAGTAATCGCTGCGTAGAATTTGTTTTGGACAAGACCGGGTATCTTATTATCAAGCTTATCGATTTGATCAGACAGTTGCGGTATTTCAAAACCATCGCACAGTGCGATGAAAACACGAACAATATTTTCAACCTTTTGTTCTGTGGCATCTTGTAACCGACTTACAAAAGTAGGTCCTCCACGATTGACAATATCATTGGCAAGCAGCGTTGCAATAATATTACGACGCAACTGATGGTTAATGATTTCTTTGGTAAAGCTTGTTTGAAGTTGTGTTGGGAAATAGTGCAATAAGATTGTATCAAAATAATGACTATCAATAATAGGGCTATGGGCAATTTCTTCTTTTAGGGTTAATTTAGCATATGCCAAAATAACAGCGAGCTCTGGACGGATAAGTCCCTGACCTTGTGTTATTCTTTGTCGTAAAATTTGTTCATCAGGGAGAATTTCTACTCTACGATCTAGAAGATTTTTTTGTTCTAAATCATGCATAAAGCGGATTTGATAAGGCAAATCAACAATGCTTTGGCTTTCAGCTAAAGAAAGAGCAAGGGGCTGCAAATAATTGTTGCGCAAAACCAATTGTTCAACTTGTGAAGTCATCTTTTTCAAGAGTTCATCGCGTGCTTCGCGGGTAAGTGTTTTTGCACGAAGAGCTGATGCTAGAACAATCTTGATATTGACCTCAACATCTGAACAATTAACACCTGCCGAATTATCAATGGCATCCGTATTGCAGCGTCCGCCACTTAAGACATATTCAATTCGTCCACGTTGTGTAACGCCAAGATTTGCTCCCTCACCAATCACTTTTGCACGAACTTGTTCACCAGTAATGCGGAGTGCATCATTGGCACGATCTCCTACTTGGGCATCGGTTTCTGTGGTTGCACGAATATAAGTGCCAATGCCGCCAAACCATAAAAGATCAACAGGTGCTTTAAGAAGTGCAGAGATAATTTCAAAGGGGGTTCCTGTTTGTTTTTCAAAACCAATAGCCTGTGCCGCTTCGGGGGAGAGCGTAATGGTTTTCATGGTGCGTGAGAAAATACCACCGCCCTTTGAGAGTTTTGTTTGGTCATAATCTTGCCAACTGGAACGAGGAAGTTGAAAAAGCCGCATACGTTCTGCGTAGCTTTCAGCTATGTTTGGATCTGGATCGATAAAGATATCACGGTGATCAAAGGCGGCTATCAGCTTTGTTTGTTTGGAAAGAAGCATGCCATTGCCAAAAACATCGCCAGACATATCACCCACACCAACACAGGTGAAAGGCGTTGTTTGAATATCGTGGTTAAAGGATTCTCGGAAATGTCTTTTAACCGCTTCCCATGCACCTTTGGCGGTAATGCCAATTTCTTTGTGATCATAACCTGCGGAACCTCCAGAGGCAAAAGCGTCATCAAGCCAAAAGTGGTTTGCTTGGCTAATACTGTTGGCTGTATCAGAAAAAGTTGCGGTACCTTTGTCTGCTGCGACAACAAAATAAGGATCATTACCATCATGGCAGATGATGTCGCAAGGAGGGATTATTTGATCGTTTACCAAATTGTCGGTGATGGAAAGCAAAGCTGTGATGAAATCAATATAAGCTTGACGTGCGGCTTCTATGACTATGGCACGATCATTCGTTTGGGGAAGGCGATGAGGATAAAAACCCCCTTTAGCACCAACAGGAACAATAACAGCATTTTTGACCTGCTGGGCTTTGACTAAGCTAAGAACTTCAGTACGATAATCGAGTGCACGGTCTGACCAACGAATTCCACCGCGCGCAATAGGACCGAAACGTAAGTGAACCCCTTCCACTTCCGGTCCATAAACAAAAATTTCGCGATAAGGACGCGGTTCAGGTAAGCCTTCAATTTGGCGTGGGTCTAACTTAGTGGCTAAAATACGCCGTGGATTCCCATCGCTAAGAGGCGTAAAGGCATTGGTCCGCAAACTTGCATCGATAAGATTACGATAACGGCGTAAGATGAGATCATCATCTAAACCCGATACGTTCTGTAATTTTTCTTCAATACGTTTTTGAATAACCTGTTGGTTTTCTTTTCGTTCTTTTTCCGTATGGCTTGGATGAAATTTCAAATGAAATAGTGCATAAAGATCTTGGGTAATGTCAGGATAGGTGTTTAAAGTTTGGGCAACACGGTCCTGTGAATAAGGAATGCCAGCTTGTTGGAGATAGCGTCCATAATGGCGTAAAATCACAATTTCGCGCCAATCAAGTTCAGCGGTTTGGGTTAGGGCATTAAAGCCATCATTATCAGCATCTTGTGCCCAAATGGCTTCAAATGTTTCGGCGTGCTTTTGGCCGTTTTTTTCAAAATCAATACACAGTTGGAAAGCACTTTCTAGTTGCATATCATGAAGATACACAGAGTGCCCGTTGCCATCTGGTAACTCAAGGGTTTGTTCAGCAATCACTCGAAAACCCATATTTTCAAGAAGTGGTACACGCTTGGAAAGGGCTAGTGCTTCATGGCGGTGAAAAAGCCGAAGAGAAATACCGCGTTTTTCTTTGTGGTGTGTGTGATAAAAAGTAACAAAAAGTGGTTTTTTGTCATGAAGACTTAAAATATGTCCCGCGTCTTCAATCGCGTCTTTAGCTGAAAAAAGGTCACGATAACTGTTGGGAAATTGGCGGGCTAAACGCGTTTGTTGCTCTGGTGTTTTATGGGTAAGAGCTATCGTTTGAACAGATTCTTCCCAACTATGTGCGATAGAACGCACATGTTGCTCAAGGGTTGTGCGTTCGATAAGAGGAGCATTTTCACCGACCTTGCGGTGGATGACATAATAGACACGTGTCAGTGTGCTTTCCAAAAACAGCGGATAGGATTCAAAAAAGTCACCTTCGTAGAGCTCAACAAAATATTCGCCAACTTTCTCGCGAACATTGCTGCTGTACTGGTCACGCGGTACATAGACAAGGATAGAGACAAAACGCCCAAAAGGGTCGGTATGGACAAGCACCCGCAAACGTGGACGCTCATCTAGCTGCATGATAAGTTTAGCATTTTCTGTTAATGTATCAATGTGAGAGCGAAACATTTCATCTCTTGGATAGGTTTCTAAAACACTGATAAGGGCTTTTCCAGAATAGTCAGCGCGATTGTGTCCAAGGCGTTGAATAATGGTTTCGGCTTTCTCTTTTAAGAAAGGGATTTGTAAAACAGAGCGTGTATAAGCAGAGGAGGTAAAAAGCCCAACAATGCGCAATTCTCCACACAGTTTATTGTCTTTATCAAAGAGTTTAAGACCAATATAATCAAGCCAAACAGAACGGTGAATTTTTGAACGGCTATTGGCTTTTGTAACAATAAAAAGGTTATCACTTTCCATAAAGGAGAGAATTTCTTGAGGAGGTTCTTCCACACGAGCATCGCCAATAATACGAATAGAGGCATCAGTTAAAATACCCAGTTCAATATCGCTCGCTGTAAAGGACTTTGTGGGTTCTTGGTCTTTGATAAAGTTATAAGTGCGCATGCCAAGAAAAATGAAATTATCATCCATCAACCAATTGAGAAATTCAATGGCTTTTTCACCTTCTTGTTTGTAGTGTGACGGGAGGCTTGTTTGATAGGCATGGATATGCTTTCTTACTTCTTCAAGCATCGGTTGCCAGTCTTGCACAGCAGCATTGACTTGTTCAAGAACTAAGGTCAGTTCCTCTTTGAGATTTTGTATCTGTTGTTCGCTTAAGGATTCAATATGAATTTGCATCAAGCTGATGCGTTGCCCAGAGGCACAATCAAGAACAGGGTGTGCAATGAGGTAAATATGGTTTTTATGTTGATTAAAGACATTTAAAATAGAATCAAGAAGGAAAGGCTTATTATCATTGACAAGGGTGATAACCGTTATAGGTTTGTTGCTACGGGTTAGGTTTTGTGCAAAGCAGATGGTGCTTTTTCCTGCCTTATGGAGATTGAAAGCATCAATGGCTGTGGTCGTGGCTTTTTGGAGTTCTTCGTTGGTGTAACAAATAATATCTTCTTTATCAGTGTGAGCAAAAAGGATTTGTTCTATCTTATTTTGATTACTTTTTGTCTCTGATGCTTGTTGTTTTAACACAGTGAATTTCCCTTTTTCGCTCTTGATGTTCTTTAAGCTTTTATCTGTATAATACTCTTTTCAGTGTAGCATCTTCTTGTTGCAGAGAATAGTTATTTTTGTTCTTTTTGCAGAGAATAGTTATTTTGGGAAAGGCTGAAATTGTTTTTTCACTTTAATTAATAATTTGTTATTTGAAGAGAATATCTTGTGTTGATAAATGGCTTTTTTAGTATTTTTGTGTGTGCTTGTATCTTAAAAGCTTGTTTTTTAAAATATATATGAAAGTAAAGAGAGAATGGCGTATTTACCTGAGAGACTTTTAAGTGGTTACCAATCCTTTATAAAAAATCATTTTGCACATAAAACAGCACATTATCAGCAATTGGCGACTGAAGGACAGAAACCTGAAGTTTTGGTTGTTGCTTGTTGTGATTCGCGGGCCATACCAGAAACGATTTTTGATGCTAAACCAGGCGAAATTTTTACTCTGCGTAATGTAGCAAATTTGGTTCCCCCATTTTCTCCTGATAACCAGTATCATGCAACATCAGCAGCAATTGAATATGCTGTGCAATTGCTGGAGGTCAAGCATATCGTTGTTTTTGGGCATGCCCATTGTGGGGGAGTGCATACTGCGCTTGAGGGAAGCTGTAAATCTTTATCGTCAAATGATTTTATTGGGCAATGGATAAGCCTTTTAGCACCAGCAGCACAAACAGTTATTGATAATAAATCACTGACCGCATCACAACAGCAGACCACATTAGAGCAGTTGTCTATATATCATTCGTTGAGAAATTTAGAGACTTTTCCTTGGATAAAGGTACGCAAAGATCAGGGTGTTTTAACATTGCATGGGGTTTGGTTTGATATTTCAAGCGGTGAATTGTGGAGTGTAGAACAGGAAACAGGTTGTTTTGTGCGTGTCGAGGTTTAATAAAGAAGAAGTATAAGCTTTGCTGTCTTTTAAAAGTATTGTATGATAAATCTTGACAAAGCTATGGTTTTATTGTTTGAAAGAATAAGCTTTCAGTGACAAAATTAACTTGGAGCCACCGACTGAGACCCCAATTTTAAGGGTATAAAGAGATCTCAGAGGTCAACATCCGACGGCGCGATGCGTTCTCGGATGCTGCTTTGGTTGGTTTGTTATGCAGCAATGAGGTAGAGAATGTTTGAATCCTTACAAGAACGGCTTGGCTCCATACTGTCTCATTTGACAGGGCGGGGAGCTTTGTCAGATCAGGATGTGGCAGCGGCGCTGCGCGAAATTCGACGCGCTTTATTGGAAGCCGATGTGGCGCTTGATGTTGCGCGTTCTTTTACCGATAGGGTTCGTGAAAAAGCAGTTGGCGCTGAGATTGTTAAATCTATTAAACCTGGACAGATGGTGGTTAAAATTGTCCATGACGAATTGGTAAAGGTTCTTGGAAGTGAAGGCGTTCTTAGCGATTTAAATGCACCGGCACCGGTTGTGATGATGATGATTGGTCTACAAGGTTCCGGAAAAACAACGACAACAGCAAAGCTTGCAAAGCGTTTAACGGATAAAAATAATAAAAAAGTTCTTATGGCGTCATTAGATACACGCCGTCCTGCTGCACAGGAACAACTCCGCCAATTAGGAGAACAGGCGAATTTGGCAAGTTTGCCTATTATTGCCGGCCAATCTCCCGTCGATATTGCAACACGTGCACTACAAGCGGCCAAATTGGGTGGTTATGATGTGCTGATTCTTGATACAGCAGGCCGTAACCATATTGATGAAGCTTTGATGCTTGAATTGACTGAAATTAAAGCTTGTTCCCTTCCTCATGAAATTATGTTGGTGGCAGATAGTTTGACCGGTCAAGATGCTGTTCATCTTGCTCGCTCTTTTGATGAGCGGGTGGGAATTACAGGAATTATCTTAACACGTATGGATAGTGATGGTCGCGGTGGTGCGGCGCTTTCTATGCGTGCTGTGACAGGAAAACCCATTAAAGCAATCGGGATTGGTGAAAAAATAGATGCTTTGGAAGAGTTTCATCCTCGTCGTATTGCTGATCGTATTCTTGGAATGGGTGATATTGTTTCTTTGGTGGAAAAAGCTGCTGAGACAATGGATCATGAAAAGGCAGCTGCTTTTGCAAAAAAAATGCAGGCCGGAAAATTCGACCTTAATGATTTGGCAGAACAATTGCAGAAAATGAAAAAACTTGGGGGAATGGGTGGAATTATGGGAATGTTGCCAGGTCTTGGTAAGGTTAAAGATCAGATCGCTGCTGCGGGACTTGATGATCGTTTGTTTAATCGTCAATTGGCTATTATTTCGTCAATGACCCCCTTAGAGCGCGCTCATCCAGAGCTGTTAAAACATAGCCGTAAACAACGTATCGCTAAGGGCTCTGGCACAAGCGCTGCAGATATTAATAAGCTTTTAAAAATGCATCGTCAAATGGCCGATATGGTCAAAGCTATAGGCGGTAAAGGTAAAGGCGGTTTGATGGGAAAAATGTTAAGCGGGCTTGGTTCTAAGATGGGCCTTGGTGGTATGGGAGCTTTGAGTGGTGATTCCACAAATCTGCCTGATTTATCAGGATTTGATGCAAAGCAGCTCTCAACACTTCAAAAGCAGATTGAAAGTGGTAATGGAGGAAAGGTCTTGCCTGGTCTTCCAGGGCATGGGCTTACATTTCCTGGTCTTTCCAGTGGCATTGCCGAGAGGGGAAAATTTCCTCAGCATCCCAAGAAAAAGTGAGATGCAAAGAGGAAAGGAAGTATGATGCAGGAAAAAATATTGGATGAATTAGCGCATTTACGAGCGTCTATTGATAATTTTGATGCAACTTTGATCCATATTTTGGCAGAGCGGTTTCGTTGTACCAAGGCTGTGGGGCAGTTAAAAGCCCGTTATAATTTGCCCGCAGTCGACCCTCTGCGGGAGCAACGTCAAGTAGCACGATTGCGGAAATTGGCTACAGAGAGCCATCTTGATCCTGATTTTGCTGAAAGATTTTTAAAGTTTGTCATTAAAGAAGTCGTGCATCACCATGAGGTGATCGCCAAAGAGCAAAAATGACGCAAATAAATTTAAACGAAAGCCAGAGCTGACAATAGGAGATAAAAAATATGGCATTAAAAATTCGTTTGTCCCGTGGAGGTTCAAAAAAACGTCCTTACTATCATATCGTTATTGCGGATGTGCGTAGTCCGCGCGATGGACGCTTTATTGAACGTGTTGGTGCATGGGACCCAATGTTGCCGAAAGATGGGCCGCGTGTAAAACTTGATGAAGAACGTATTCAATATTGGCTTGGTCAGGGTGCTCAGCCAACAGATCGTGTGTTACGGTTTTTAGATGCTGCTGGTTTGAAAAAGCGTCCAACCCGCAATAATCCGCAAAAAGGTGAACCAGGCAAAAAGGCACAAGAACGCATAGCTGCTGCAAAGCAGGCTGCTGAAGAAGCTGCCGCAGCTGAAGCCACTTCAGAAGCATAAAAAGTGTGGCTGTTTAAATAAGCAATTTTGTCTTGCAAAGATTTTATAGAAAAGTGAGTATTATCCGTTTTTGCCAGTCAAAAACGGGTTTTCTGTAAGGAGATATTTGTTTTTTTATAAATGGAATTCTTTGAAAATCCTGGCGTAGTTTGAGTTTTTGAGTCTCTATCATGTGATGGCTTTTTGCTGCTACGCCTCCTTTTTGAAGAATTTATCCCGTGATGGTATAAAACAGTACCGTGTGAGGTGGTTGTGATATTGTGATATAAGGCGTGGTAAGACTTTATACATTCCGTATTTTAGAGTGTGTCGTGCGTATTTGGAATGAGATTTTCCTATAAAGCTTCTATCAGTGGTTCATACAAATGGTCGGCAGGTGGAATTCACTAGACAAGAAGCTGGATTGTTTACAGACTGGTATGGGTAAAAATCCTCGTCGTTTAAGGTGCGGGTGAGGTGCGATGAGAAGGTTAAATATATTTAAGAGCCCTTATAAGAGCATCATGAATTATCAGTTGTTGTTTGCTAACAACTGCTCTCCTTTTGAAAAATGAATAGAGATTTTTTAAAAATCAATGGCGCGGCCTTTAATTTCCCAATCTCCATAGCGTGAAGGGTCTTTGCCACCGCGTCCACCATTTTCTAAAGGTTTTTCTTCATTTTTTTCATGTTTACGTCTTTCTTCAGCCTCATCTAAAGCACGTTGTGCTGCGGGAGAGAGAGAATTTTGTTTGCCTATGGTCGTATTTTGTGTTCTTATTTTGTCATCTTTTTTATCCATTTTACACCTATTCCATTGAAGAAGCAGAAAGAAAACCCCATCATATAATATTAATTGTATTTTATCATGGAGTTTTTTGAGTAATGAATATAATGCGTACAGCAATGCTTTTAGCTTTTATGACCGCTCTTTTTATGGGGGTTGGTTATCTTGTTGGAGGGGGCAGTGGCATGGTCATTGCACTTTTGATAGCAAGTGGTTTAAACTTTTTTTCTTATTGGAATTCGGATAAAATTGTTTTACGCATGTATGGGGCGCGTGAAGTTGATCAGCATTCATCTCCCACTTATTATAAGATTGTAAGCGATTTAGCCAAAAAAGCTTCTCTTCCTCAACCAAAGGTTTATATTATTGATAATGCCCAGCCCAATGCTTTTGCTACGGGACGTAATCCTCAAAATGCGGCTGTTGCAGCAAGTAGTGGGTTGTTAAACAAGTTGAGCGCAGAAGAGATTGCCGGAGTGATGGCCCATGAGCTCGCACATATTGAACATCGTGATACGTTGACGATGACCTTGACGGCAACGATTGCGGGAGCAATCTCAATGCTTGGTAATTTCGCTTTTTTTATGGGGGGGCAGCGTCATTCTTCTGAGAATTCTCATGGCGCTGGGGCAATCGGGGGGCTTATTGCCATGTTGGTGGCACCTTTTGCTGCAATGCTGGTGCAAATGGCGATTAGTCGCACGCGTGAATATGCTGCTGATAGGCGAGGAGCTGAAATATGTGGTAATCCTTTATGGTTAGCTTCGGCATTACGTAAAATTGCAGGCGGTGGGAATATAGTATACAATGAAGAGGCAGAACATAATCCAGCAACAGCACATATGTTTATTATCAATCCTTTGAGTGGTGAAGGGGCGGATAGTCTTTTTTCTACCCATCCAGCAACGGCAAATCGTATTGCTGCTCTTTATCGGCAAGCTGAAGAGATGATGAAGGGATCAAAAGCGAAAAACATGGGATGGAGTGAAGAAGGCGATTGGCATGAGAAGGGTAGAAACTTTCAAGATTCTGATGCTAATACAAGGGCCAATGTCTTGCAAAATCAGCAAAAGAGTGATTTTCAGCGCGTTACAAAGCGCCCTTCTTGGCTTCATTATGAAAATTCAAAAAAACCTTGATTAGTTGGTCTCTTAAAGGAATAAAGGTGTTGTTTTGAAACACGAAAATGCGGGGCGTGTGTCCGAAAAAAATGTTCCAGGGTTAGCTGTGCGGCGGGTGTCTGTTCGTCTTTTAGGAGCGGTGCTTGATAAAAAGACCTCTCTTTCGGGTTTGACAGATAATGAACATGGACACCCACAATATTTGGGGCTTTCGCAGCGAGATCGTTCTTTGTGTCGCGCTATTTTGGCAGCAGCGTTGCGTCATCGGGGGCAGATTACAGCCGCTTTATCACGCTTTTTAGCGCGCCCTTTACCCTCACAAGCACTTGCACTTCAGCATCTTTTGCATATCAGTGTGGCACAAATTCTCTATCTTGATAGCCCCGATCATGCTGTTATTGATTTGGCAGTGCGTGTGGCAAAACTTGACCCTCGTATGCGTCGGTTTTCAGGGATGGTCAATGCTCTTTTACGCAATGTTGCACGGGAGGCTGTCTTGTTACGCCAACAGCCTCCTCGCATTGAAGGGATGCCAGTGTGGTTTTCCCAGCTTTTAGTGTCGACTTATGGAAAAGAAAAAGCAGAACAAATTTTAGCAATTCAAAGTACTCTGCCGCCTCTCGATTTGACAGTGAAATCGGATAGTGTGGGATGGGCTAAACGGCTTGGGGGTGTTGTTTTGCCTAATGGTTCAGTCCGGCTGAGGAATTGGGATGGTTCTGTTGCTGATTTACTGGGCTATAAGGAAGGAGCTTGGTGGGTGCAGGATTTTGCTGCGGCGTTGCCTGCTGTTTTACTTAAGGATATTCAGGGAAAAAGGGTTGCTGATCTTTGTGCAAGTCCTGGGGGGAAGACCGCACAGTTGGCTTTGCAGGGCGCCGATGTGACAGCCATTGAACTTTCTGCTAACCGGATAAAGCGTTTAAAGGAAAATATGCAGCGCCTTCATTTTTCGGTTTCTACTTGGCAGGGGGATGTGAGAGATTTTCGTCCTCAACAGCTTTTTGATGCTGTCCTTCTTGATGCTCCTTGTTCTTCTACGGGAACAATACGTCGTCATCCAGATATTGTATGGACAAAATCGATGGACGATATCGTCAAATTAGCAGCGCACCAATATGATTTGCTTGTCGCAGCAATTGCTTTGGTAAAAAAGGGGGGATGCGTTGTCTTCTCCAATTGTTCTTTGGCAAAAGAAGAAGGTGAAGATCTCATTGAAAAAATTGTCTCAACACGTAATGACGTTGTTTTAGAGCCTATTTTTGCAGAAGAAATGAGAGGTATGGCACATTTGCTTTCGTGTGAGGGCGTTTTGCGTACAACACCGGCAGATTTTTGTCATGAAAATTTTAACGCTGATAACGATCTCTTGTTAGGAATGGATGGTTTTTTTGCCGCACGCTTGCGAAAAGTAGCTTAATTAACGGTTCATTTACTAAAATGGCTGAAATTGTACGCGATTCTGTACAGATGGAGATGAGATTGTGGCGATTGCGTTAAAGGGTTCTCAGGTAAAGACGTCGGACTTTGTGTATGAGGCACACCAGTTTATAAGGCGTTTATGGGTTGGCCCACTGTTTCGTTGGCGTTTTTCAGGATTTCGTCCCCATCAAATTTTAGCCTGTCCTGTTGATTTGCATTTGGCTGATCCGGTGATGGCGCACGAATTTTACCATGGCCGTTTTGCTTTTGCGGGCCATGTTGTCCATGCTGGTGCTGTATCCCCTTTTTCGTTAGTTTCTCCAACACCAGAATGGGAGATCGCTCTTCATGACTTTCATTGGTTGCGACATATGGCAGCAGCTGGGAGCGATTTGGCAACAGCACATGCGCGCGCGCTTGTAGAAGATTGGCTTGATCAGTGGGGTAAAAAAGTCAAGGGGCTTGCTTGGAGTGCTCCGGTGGTGGCAAGGCGTTTAATTTCGTGGATTTGTCACGCGAAAATGCTTTTGCAAGGGGCAAGTGAGCGGTTTGAAAAACACTTTTTGCGTGCGATTGGTTTCCAGTTTCGATATTTACGTGTCACGATTTCCAGTATGGAAAATAATGATCAACGCCTACAAGCAGCAGTGGCTTTAACATTTGCCTCTCTGGCTTTGCCGGTTTCAGAGGCAATGAAAAAAAAGCTGCAAACCTTTCTTATAGAGGAGCTTTCATGCCAAATTTTGGTTGATGGTGGACATATTTCTCGTAGTCCTATCGTTTTGCTTCATTTGTTAGAAGATTTATTGTCGCTGCGCCACCTTTTTATGCACAGTAATGAAACCGCACCGCGTATTTTGATTGATTCTGTGGAGCGTATGTTGCCGGCTTTGCGCTTTTTTATCCATGAAGATCAAACATTGGCGCATTTTAATGGAGTGGGACCCCTTATATCAGAACGGTTGTCGGCACTGTTAGAACTGGATGAGACAGCAGGGCAGCCTTTTAGTTATGCGCGTTATTCAGGATTTCAGCGTTTACAAGCTCATCAAACGACAGTGCTTGCCGATACAGGAAAATTTCCACCACGTTCTGCTGCCCAGCATGCTGGTTCGGGATGTTTGTCTTTTGAAATGTCTTCACAGGGAAGCCGCTTTATTATCAATACGGGAATTAATCCTTATGGACGTGAGGAATATCGACATTTAGGGCGTGTTACTGCTGCACACTCAACAGCAACCGTGAATGATTGCTGCGTGGGTGTTTTTCATAAAAAAAGAACAGGTGATACCTTTTTGCTCGAGGGGCCAACGGATGTTAAAGTGCGTCGTATAGAGGATGGCGAAAAGACTGGTTTTATTGCTAGCCATGATGGTTATGTGCGTCCTTTTAATCTTGTTCATGAGCGTGGTCTTATCTTAGCGACAAATGGTGATATGATCGAAGGTTTTGACCGCTTTTTTATGCCAAACAAGAAGCTTTCAAAGAGAGATAAGAAAGCGCAAAGTGAACAAAATAATGTTGCGGTTCGGTTTCATCTTCACCCAAAAGTGAAAGTTAAATATGATGGTAAGCGTGTGCATTTAGCTGTGGAGAACGGGCAAGAGTGGTATTTTATATCTCCTGATGCAGATATTTATCTTGAAGATTCAATTGATTTTGCTGAACAAACAGGGCCACAACGCACACAACAGATTGTTTTATATTTTCAACCTGCAGTTCAAGAAAAAGTTCGTTGGCGTTTTCTTCGCCGTTCATGAGAAGAGAGCTTCTCTTCTTATCATAATTGATAAAACAGCATGTTATACTTTCTATGTTGAAATAAGAAAGAAGCTTTATCCTTTCGGTATATTTTAGTTACAGCTTGTGCTATGAATATATGAGCTGATTTTACTTGAATTTTAACCATTTCATTTTTAGGATTCCTGTTATGGGTGTTGTTGCAAAAAATTTTCCCATACCTGATTTGCATCAGGTTCGTCGTGTGCTTCTCTCCGTGTCTGATAAAACGGGCGTGGTTGCCTTTGCACAAGCACTTCATGCTTACGGTGTTGAATTGATTTCAACAGGAGGAACAGCTAAAGCTTTGATGGCTGCCGGTTTACCTGTAAAAGATGTTGCTGAAGTTACAGGATTTCCAGAAATCATGGATGGACGTGTCAAAACACTCCATCCCTTAATTCATGGTGCTCTCTTGGGAGTCAGAGAAGATCCTAGCCATAAGAGTGCTATGGAGCAGCATGGCATTCATGGAATTGATCTTTTGGTAGTGAATCTTTATCCTTTTGAAGAGACTGTTCAGTCCGGTGCTGATGGACAAACCATTCTTGAAAATATTGATATCGGTGGACCGGCAATGATCCGCGCTGCAGCAAAGAATCATGCTTATACTGCTGTGGTAACGGCAGTGAGTGATTATGATACAGTTCTTGCTGAACTAAAGCAGCATGAGGGGTGTTTAAGTTTTTCCCTGCGGCGCCAGTTAGCAATGCGCGCTTATGCACATACGGCGGCTTATGATGCAGCGATAGCGGCTTGGTTTGCAAAAGATTTAAAAATTGAAACACCATCTTGGCAAAGTTTTTCTGGCCATCTTGAAACGGTTATGCGTTATGGAGAAAATCCGCATCAAACGGCAGCATTTTACCGCAATAATGAAAAACGCTTTGGCGTTGCAACGGCTAAACTTCTACAAGGTAAAGCACTTTCTTATAACAATATGAATGATACCGATGCGGCATTTGAATTAGTGGCAGAATTTGATCCCCAAAAGACTGCTGCTGTTGCACTTATTAAACATGCGAATCCTTGTGGTGTTGCTGAAGGTGCGAGTTTGAAAGAGGCTTATTTGAAAGCTTTGATGTGCGATAATGTTTCGGCATTTGGTGGAATTGTTGCCTTAAATCAAACTCTTGATGAAGAGTGTGCTGCAGAAATTATCAAAATTTTCACGGAAGTGATTATTGCCCCTGATGCAACAATGGCAGCGCGTGAGATTATTGCAAGCAAGAAAAATCTTCGTTTGCTGATAACAGGTGGTGTTCCTGATCCACGTTGTGGAGGACTTATGGCAAAAACGCTTGCGGGTGGGATTTTGGTGCAGTCGCGTGATAATATGGTGGTGGATGATCTTAAATTGCAAGTGGTAACAAAACGGGCGCCAACTCAAGATGAAATGCGTGATCTTCAATTTGCTTTTCGGGTAGTTAAACACGTTAAATCAAATGCTATTGTTTATGCAAAAAATAGTGCAACCGTTGGGATTGGCGCGGGACAAATGAGCCGCATTGATTCGGCGCAAATTGCTGCGCGTAAAGCTGAAGAAAGTGCAAAGAGAGAAGGTTTAACACAATCTCTCACAAAAGGATCTGTAGTTGCATCGGATGCTTTTTTCCCTTTTGCAGATGGTTTGTTGGCAGCTGCTGGCGCAGGGGCTACGGCGGTTATCCAACCAGGTGGTTCCATGCGTGATGAGGAAGTGATTGCTGCTGCTGATGCACATGATTTAGCGATGGTTTTTACAGGTATCCGGCATTTCCGCCATTAATGCTTTTGGTGCTTTTTCGTGCAAACAAGAGCGAGTGCTATCATGCGCTTGTTATCTTAGCGCATTTGGTTGTTGGCAGTTGTTGGCGCAAAGTACGGGCAGTTTTTTCCACCTCAGTGGTTTTATGCGTGATGGGGCAGTGATTGTGGCTTCTGATGCGCATGATTTAGCGATGGTTAAGTATTCGGCATTTCCGCCATTAATGCTTTTGGTGCTTTTTCGTGCAAACAAGAGCGAGTGCTATCATGCGCTTGTTATCTTAGTGCATTTGGTTTTTGGCAGTTGTTGGCGCAAGGTACGGGCAGTTATCCACCTCAGTGGTTTTATGCGTGATGAGGAAGTGATTGTGGCTTCTGATGCGCATGATTTAGCGATGGTTAAGTGTGCGAGATTTCCGTCGTTAGTGATTTGGGTGGTTGGTCTTTTTTAATGAGATAGATTTTAAATAATCTTTGGCATGTTTTAAACGCATATCTGTTATGAAGTTATAACACAACTCTTTTTTGTAATTTGCTCTATTCTTATCCGTTAAAGAGGGTAAATCAAATTTGAGTAAAAGATATGAATATTCTGCATTCCTATAGTAATTGGCGTCGTTATCGGCGGACAGTAAAGGCATTGAGTCGTCTTTCAACATATGAACTGAATGATCTTGGCATTTATCGTGGCAATATTGACTCAGTTGCGCGGCGCTATTCTTATAAGTCTCTCTAAGATTTATTTATGGTGCACCTTGAGAAGCGCTTTTGTTGCGAGCAAGGTGTGGTGCTTTTCTTTATTTGCGTTATTGTGAAGAGAGCGTATGGAAGGCAGGCATTTGTATGTTTACTGTGTGCTATTTCATAAAGTAGTTCTGAATTAAAATTCTCAATACAACAGAGGAGAATATGCTCTGTTGTGGAGTTTGTCTCTCTTTAAAAAAGCTGTTTAACAGCCGTTTTATGGAGTGGGTGTTTTGGGCGTGTTTTTGTAGTTTTTTTGCTGTAGCAAAAACAGAGAACCACCAAGAGTACCCGCAGCTAAGATAAACCATGTAATAGCGTAAACAAGATGATTGTTGCGAAACTGCACAGTGGTGAGGCCAGCAATGGGGAGGGTTCCTTGTGTTGCTGTTTTTTTCCCCGCATCAATGAAATAAGGTGCGACAGGGGATAAACCAAGTTGTTTTGCCATAGCGGGGAGCTCACGTGTGTACCATAAATTCTTGTCCGGATTATTTTTGCGTGGAAAAAAACCATTTTTTTCACTCATGCGCAGTAAACCTATAATTGTGGTTTGCTTTGTCTCTGCGACAGAAACCTGATGGGGTTGGGCATTCGTTTGTGATTGCTCTGAATTTTGAAAGTCATGACGCGCATCCATAGGAATAAAACCACGATTGATAAAGGTCAGGCTATTATCGGCTGTTTTTAAAGGGGTTAAAACCCAATAGCCCGTAGTCTCTTGAGCAACAGCAGTGACAAAAACATTTTTATCCGTCAAAAATCTTCCTGTAATAACAACCGGCCGATACTCGTCTTTCTCAAAGGTAATATGAGCCCATTGATCTTGTGGTGGTGCTTTTATGGGCGGCAAATGAACACGTTTATTAACACTGGTAATAAGATTCGTTTTCCAGTTTAATCGTTGTATTTGCCATACACCTAATGCACTAAAGAGAAGAAAAAAACACATACACAACATGCCAAACAGAAGTGAAGAAAAACGAAAATGTTTTTGTTGAAGCTCTGTCATGGAAGGAACTGTTTTGTTCATGATTAATGCTTCCTTTTAGAATAATGGCTATTCTTTTAGCATGGTGCGTGTAAAAAAAAAATATGATATATTGTCTTTCAATATGGAAAAAGATTATAGAATGCGTTGATAGGAGAGACAAAAAGACTTTACAAAAGTACTTGACCTTTTGGTATCAACACCCTATTAAAAGCACAACTTTCCAATAATATCTCCTTAAGAGGGTGGTGTGCGCTCTTTGTGTTCATCCTGTTTTGTGGATATTGGGATTTTAAGAGTTTTTCAGAGTTTAAAGGTGAAGTTTATGTCTCGTGCTTGCGAATTGACAGGAAAAGCAGTTCTTTATGGCAATAATGTTAGCCACGCGAACAATAAAACCCGTCGTCGTTTTTTACCAAATCTTTGCAATGTGACATTGATTTCAGAAGTGTTACAGCAAAATTATCGTTTGCGTATTTCAGCAAGTGCTTTGCGTTCGGTGGAGCATCGTGGTGGATTGGATGGTTTCTTGCTTAAGGCTGATGATAAAGAATTGTCACAACGTGCGCGTTTGTTAAAGCGCCAAATCGTTAAGAAAAAAGCTGAACAGAAGGCTGAACAAGCGGCGTAATTTGCTTTGTTATGACAAAGCTTGGTTGTTTTTTCGTTCTATAGAGGTATTGTTTTTCGTTGTAAAGTTTTTGATCGTTGTATTTGATTGGTTCTATACTTCAGGTTAAAAAATGTTTTTAGTAAGCGATTTTTTATTAGCACGGAGAGAGAGAAGGTGTATTGCCTTTTCGATTTTTGCTATGTGTCTTTCCGTGACTGCTTCTAATATTTTGGTGCAGTATCCTGTTTATTGGTTTGGTTTAAATGAGCTGCTAACCTATGGTGCGTTTACCTATCCCTTTGCTTTTTTGATTAATGATCTGACCAATCGTTTTTATGGTCCGGCTGCTGCAAGACGTGTGGTTTATGCTGGTTTTTTTGCTGGTGTCTTTGTTTCTTGGATTTTGGCTACTCCACGGCTTGCAATCGCCTCAAGTTTAGCATTTTTATTTGGGCAACTTCTTGATATTGCTGTTTTTACTCCTTTACGGCGAAAAACATGGTGGAAAGCACCGTTGGCAGCAGCATTGGTAGGCTCGGCTTTCGACACAATTGTGTTTTTTGCTCTTGCTTTTTCTAGCTTTTTTGCTTTTCTTGATCAAATAACAGGTTATGCCGATAGTTCAATTTTGGAAAGCACTTTTTGGGGAAGTGTTGGGGTTCCCATTTGGTTTTCACTTGCTTGTGGCGATTTTTTTATAAAAATTATTATGAGTTTGTTTATGTTAATCCCTTATGGAACAATTCTTAGCGTTGTGAAGTCTCCCCTTTATCACAGCCGTTCAAAAAGATGAATCGCCTTTTGTGGGAAACAAATAATCATTGTTGATTCTTGTGTTATTTTTAAAGAAGAAAAGATTTTGCCTTGTCTTTATCAAAAGCGTTTTAGCTGTATATGCTGTATAAAGATTTTCCTATAGATTTTTTATCTTTTAGTATAACCGCAAAATACTTTTTGAGTGTAGGAGATGACCCTCTTCTAGAAACTTGTGATTGTGCGCGTTCTCAATGTTTTGATTTTTTCAAATGTGATGACTTTTTATAAAAGCATTCCACAAATATCTGCTCTCTGAGGGGAGATGGCTTTTTTCAATATAATGGTATTTTGTGGTGGTATGCTGTGGCACTCTCTGTTTTTTGTGGGGTGATATAACTCTGGTGTAAATACTCTCCAATGCAAGAGAACGCGCATTAAAAGTTTGCAAAAAAAATGGTATTGGCCTTAAGAAGGTAAGGCTTTTATTGTAGGGAGTGCTTCGTGTGCATTTGAGCGTGCAATGGTTGGTTTGTTGGTAAGAAGAGAATGATTCATGGAGCGGGGGTGAAAAAAAGAGCGAAGTGAGTTGACTGGTCTCTTTATGGTGTGATGAAAATATTTTTTTAAGGGGAAAAGCCAAGTAAAGAATAAAGGGCTTGTTTTAAATTCTCTTATGGTGATGAGAGTGGTTTTTTTTATCACTAAAGAGTGTTTCTAATTGTTTTGTTATGGCGTTGGCAAGTTCGTCGGCATTCATAATTGTGACAGCATGTTGATAGTAGCGTGTGACATCATGACCAATGCCAATGGCAATGAGTTCTATTGGTGAGTGGCTTTGGATTTCTTGAATCACTGCGCGTAGATGTTTTTCCAGATAATTGCTGGAATTAACCGATAGTGTCGAATCATCAACAGGAGCTCCATCAGAAATGACCATGAGAATGCGACGTTGTTCACATCGTGATAAAAGGCGTTGATGCGCCCAAATTAATGCTTCACCGTCAATATTTTCTTTTAGCAATCCCTCTTGCATCATGAGACCTAAATTGCGTCGTGCGCGGCGCCATGGGGTATCAGCACTTTTATAAATAATGTGACATAAATCATTCAGGCGGCCTGGATGATTGGGTTTGTTTTGCTTGAGCCATTGTTCGCGCGATTGTCCTCCTTTCCAAGTTTTGGTGGTAAAACCTAAAATTTCAACTTTTACACCACAACGTTCAAGAGTTTGCGCCAAAATATCCGCACAACTTGCTGCAACCGTAATTGGTCGCCCTCGCATGGAGCCTGAATTATCAATGAGTAATGAAACAACGGTATCGCGAAATTGGGTATTGCTTTCCATTTTAAAAGAAAGCGGTTGCATGGGATCAATAATCAGCCGTGAAAGCCGTGCTGTATCGAGATATCCTTCCTCAAGGTCAAAAGTCCAGTTGCGATTTTGTTGTGCCATAAGGCGGCGTTGTAAGCGATTTGCTAAACGCCCAACAATGTTTTGCAAATGGTTGATTTGCTTATCAAGATAACGCCGTAAGTAATCCAATTCGCTTTCAGAACAAAAATCCGTCGCTTCCAAAACTTCATCAAACTGACGGGTGAAAACTTTATAATCAGTAAGTTTTTGCATTTGTTCTGAAACAGTGAAAAGATGTTTAGAATGACTCGATTCTCTTTTTTTAGAACCTCTTTCCTGTTCTTCTGCATCTTTATTGTTGTCGCTTGACTGTGTTGCTTGGGTTTTGCCTTTGTCTTGTACATCACTTTCTTGTTCAGTGGCTGTTTGTTCTTCACTCCTCTCGTGTTTTTGGTTTTGGCTCTCTTTTTCTGCTGGATTTTGAGGTTCACATCCATCTTTCGTTTTTTTATTGTTTGCACTCTCAGAGGTTTCTTCAAATTGCCCTGCCATTTTTAATGCAACAAGGATTTGACGAACAATCCGGGCAAATGCTTGTTGGTCATGAATATGATGAGTGAGTTCATTGAGTTCTATAGCAGCTTTTTGTTCAAGTTCTTGGCGCCATAACTCTAAGACAGGTCCTGCTTCTTTCGGGGGAGGGCGCTTTGTTATTTTTTCACGCAATAAAAGCGCAATTGCTTCTTGAATGGGGGCTTCACTTTGGCTACTAATTTTGTGATAATGAGCTCTTTGATATTTATCGGCAAGCATTCCATCAAGATTCTGTGCAATTCCCTCCATACTTAAAGTGCCAATTGCTTCTACGCGCGTTTGTTCGAGAGCATCAAAGATGGCACGCGCTTCCAATTCTTGCGGTGAAAATTGTGTGTGAATGTGCTTATCATGCCATGCTGTGCGTAGAGCCATGGAATCGCCTAATCCGCGGCTAATGGTGATATCTTTCTCTGTGGCATGTTGCGATAATTCCGGTAAACGGGCATATTTTTCGCTTAAAGACGGGCGATCATGACTAAAGGCAACTTCAAGATTGGGCGTAGCAGCAATGGCACGGATACAAGTGGAAAGTGCTTTTTTAAAAGCTTCAGCATTAAGAATGTTGTGGGAGGTATCCTTTGTCGAATTTTTGTTATCGCCAATATCGGTAGCCATGCGTGACAGATTCCTTAAGGCGAAACACCATGAATGAGAGATTCAGGAAGCTCTTCTCCAAAGGCACGCTGGTAAAATTCGGCGACCATGGCGCGTTCGAGTTCATCACATTTATTGAGAAAAGTAAGCCGGAAGGCAAAAGCAGCATTTTGAAAAATGGTCGTATTCTCTGCCCATGTGATCACTGTGCGCGGACTCATGACGGTGGAAAGATCTCCATTGATAAAAGATTGGCGTACCATGTCGGCAACATGGACCATTTTGGAAATTATCTTTTTTCCTTCTGTTGTCTGAAAAGATTTGATCTTTGAACAGACAATATCAACTTCTTTATCATGGGGCAAATAATTGAGTATCGTGACAATAGACCAGCGATCCATTTGGGCTTGATTGATTTGTTGTGTACCATGATAAAGCCCTGTGGTATCACCAAGCCCAATGGTATTTGCCGTTGCAAAAAGGCGAAATGCTGGATGAGGCATAATAACACGGCTTTGATCTAGCAAACTAAGGCGCCCGGAAGCTTCAAGGACACGCTGGATGACAAACATAACATCAGGACGTCCCGCATCATATTCATCGAAAACAAGGGCAATATTATTTTGATAAGCCCATGGCAAAATACCTTCTTTAAATTCAGTGATTTGTAAGCCATCTTTTAAAACAATGGCATCTTTTCCCACCAAATCAATACGGCTTACATGACTGTCTAAATTAATGCGGATACAAGGCCAGTTGAGGCGTGCCGCAACTTGTTCAATATGTGTTGATTTCCCTGTACCATGATAGCCAGAAATCATAACACGGCGGTTAAATGCAAAACCTGCTAAAATTGCTAAAGTTGTTTGCTGATCGAAAAGATAATTGGGATCTATATCAGGAACATGCGGGCTTTTTGTACTGAAGGCGGGCACCTTCATATCCGTTTCAATATGAAACAGATCACGAGCACAAAGTATGGTATCAGGCACATTTTCAACTGTAAGCTTTGTTTTTGTCATCGTTTTTCTGGAAGGGAGAGAACGCTATTTCCGTTTGTTGAAAAATGATACAAGAGTTAGACCACTTATGCAATGCCCTATGCTAAAAGTCTTGGATATAAAAGAGATTCTTTGTATTTTATAATATTGGGCAAAAACAAAGAGCGTTCAAGTGAGAGTGAATTTTATAGATACAATTTCCCTTAGCACAAAGCAGATTTCTTGAGAAAAGAATAAGCATATAACAGAACGCGAAAACGCTTTTGTAAAAATACAATTGCCTCTATTGGAGAGAGAATGGTGTTTTTTGATCTTCTCTTTCGTATTTTGTTATAGCTAGAACAAAACAAATCCCTTTGAATGTGTTTTTTTAGCACAAACCAGCTTTTTTGAGAAAATTATAGGCGTGTAACACATCACGAAAACGTTCTTCTGAAGAACGATTGCCACCATTGGAATCAGGGTGATGCTTCTTTACCAGCTCTTTATATTTTGCTTTGATATCTTCAGCTGAAGCATTCGCTGGTAATCCTAATGTATCAAAAGCTTTGGCTTCTAAAGGTTTTAATCTTCGTGATGGATTATTGGTTGAATGACGCCCAGTAAACAGTGTGAAGGGATCACGCATACGATTTTGATAGGCAGCTGTACCAGAACGAATTTGCGCATAATTGGCAGCTGTTTTTTTCGACGTCCCATTACTAAAATCGGTAGGCCATGTTGGGCGATGTCCTGTGAGAGCATCTTTTTGGAACTTGGCAATATCTTTATCACTAAGGCCAGAGAAGTAATTAAAATTTTTATTATAGGCACGCACATGTTCAATGCAAAAATGCAGATACTGCCCTTCGTGATTTCGGCCCGCTGGTGCTTTATGGGATGCCGATTTTTCACATCCTTCCCATTGGCACTGTTGTGTTTCTGCTTCAGCTTTTTGTTTCTTATTGGAGCTGATCCGAATTGAGTCGAATAATTTAGATGTTATTGTCATATCTTTGATTTATGCAAAATCAATTGATTTGACAAGAATTGACTTTTGAAAAAATTATTTTCACATTCGTTTGGTAATGAAAAAATACTTTGTATCGTTCATTTTGTGAAGGAAGAGAAATGTCTACAGAAGTTCAAACAACGATTACGAGAAAGCTTCAAGATGCTTTCCATCCGCAGAAGCTTGAGGTGATTAATGAGAGTCATCTGCATGCAGGACATCCTCATAATGAGCATGCTTTTGACGGTAAAGGAGAAACGCATTTTCGGGTGAAAATCTTCTCTTCTTCTTTTACTGGTATGACGCGTGTGGAAATCCACCGAGCAATTTATCAAGTTTTACAAAAAGAGCTCGCAACATGTGTGCATGCTTTAGCACTTGAAGTTACATCTGTTTAATACTCCTTTTTGTTAAAAGAGTTTTGCGGTGGAGAATAGAGTGTTCAGGTATGAAAAACGCGGAAATCTATTGCGTAATTTTATCTCAGTTTTACAGGCAGAATGCGTAACCTATGCTCCTGCTTTGGTGTTGCATATTCACGTGCTTGTTTTAAAGAAACATCTCTCAAAGCCCCCAATCCCATTTCACGGTAGTGCCCATGAAGAGTATAACGATAAATTCATTGAGCTCCCCCATCTTTACATTTATGAAGAAGCAAGCCGGTACCATCATTATATTTGCTAGCCCTCAACGTTGCGGCAGCCCGTACATTTGAGAGCAATTCATAAGAGCCATTTTTAGTCCTTTCTTAACAGTTTTATCCATACGCTAGTCCCGCTTTTAACGTGCAAACGAATGATTTTGATTGATGCAAGATAAACAGATTTGAAATGAGAGAAATTTATGATATTCGGGGCTCTTATTTAATATGAATAACGATAAATTATGATTATAAATCAATATGTTATCGTTTTACGTTATATCTGTTTATGTTTTCTTCCTATCACTATTCTAAGAACGTGGGTGTGCTTTTTGATAAATTTCCAAGAGATGCTCTGTATCGACGTGGGTGTAGGCTTGTGTGGTGGAAAGGCTCGCATGGCCAAGAAGTTCTTGTATCGTGCGTAGATCTCCTCCTCGTGATAAAAGATGTGTGGCAAAAGAATGGCGCAATGTATGAGGAGTCGCTGTTTCTGGTAAACCAAGGTGTGCTCGTAAGTTGCGCATAGCGCGTTGAATAATGGCCGCTTGTAGGGGGCCACCCCTTGCACCTCGGAACATTGGTTGGTTATCCACTAAAGGATATGGGCAGCATTTAAGATAATTTTGTACGGCTTCCTGAACAACTTTGATGAGAGGAACAAGGCGCGTCTTTCCTCCTTTCCCGGTCACGAATAAGCTTGTTTTTTGGGGATCAGAAAATTGTTCAGGCGTGAGGCTTAAGGCTTCGGATATTCGCATTCCACAGCCATAGAGAAGTACAAAAACAGCAGTATTACGCGCGGTAATCCATGGTTCATTTTCTTGTTGATTTTCTTGTTTGACTAAATGCAGAGCTGATTTTATCGCTAAAGGTTTTGGTAGCGATTTGGAGTGTTTGGGGGTGCGAACAAGTTTCGTAGCAGGAATTTTGACAATTCCCTCACGGGATAAGTAGTTAGAAAAAGAGCGTAAACCCGCCATTCCTCGGCTTAGGGAACGTGCACTTATCTTATTTGTGCGCCGGTAAGAAAGATAAGCGCGTAAATCAACAACACGCAAATTGGCAAGATCATTGAAGGTCGGTTTATGCCCTAAATGTTGACAGAGAAAAGACAAAAATTGCCGCGTATCACGTTCATAGGCTTCTACAGTTTTAACAGCCATGCGACGTGTTTCTAGCAAACAGTCTAGCCAATTTTTTCTTGCGGCTAAAACAGCATGGTCCGCTGGAATGAGAGGAATATTTTCATCTTTTCTCGTGTCATCTTTTATATGCATTTCTTAATTGAGAGTTTCTTTCTTGGTAGGTTCTTCACTCTTCTCATTTTGTGATTGTTCTCCACTATTGGCAAGCTGCTTTTCACCTTTGAGAGAGAGTATCTTTAAAAGATTATTCGTTGACATCAGATGTGCAAAGATCAATCCTAAAAAGCCGTTCTTATGGAGTTTGGCAAGTTGGCTTGCGGAGAGCTTATTCAGTTTTTCTTCATCCACAATCCAAAAATGCTCTAATTGCGCCGAAAGACCTTTGTCGTTTTTCACATTGATGGATTTTTGACTGAGAAGATCCATTTCCACAAGAGCGTCAATAAATTCAGCCGTTTTTTCCATAGCGATTTTAAAGCTTTCAAGAAAACGAATGCGCTCCTCCATAAAAGGAGAAATAGAACCATCAGAATTAAAAAGTTCTGTGCCGGCAACTTCATTAAACATGCCTGATTTTTGATCAAAGCAAACAGAAAGCTCTTTTTCATTGCTAATTTGGGCAAGAACAAAAGGATAACGGCGGACAAAAGCTGGAACATAAGTATTTGTTTTCCAACTTTTATCAGAGTCTATATAGTCATTTTCATCATTAGAAAGACCAACAAGAGCAGCGGATGTATAGTGCCGTTTCTTTTGTTCGTCTTCTGCTGACATAAATAAAATGGGATAGTCTAGTGCTGCTTGAAAATATTCGCTACTTGCTAAAGGAACCCAGTGGGTATCTTTGGCGAAAGACATATCACTTGGAGGGGCAAATTTAAGGTTTTTATGAGAAATTTTGTTGATTGGGGTGATATCTTTGTAAAATAGCATAACATTTGCCATAAGACTTCTCCTTATATTGATTTGTTTATTAATTTGCTGTTGTTACCAAGAAAGGTCTTTTGAGGAAGATTGTCTTCATTATGGCAACAAAATTGAACAGAAAATTACACGTGAAAGATTCGTTTCTGAGAGATAATATTTTTGCATGAAGTATAATAAAAAAAAGCTTAAAAATAAAGTCTATCTTGCCATTATTGGTCCCGCCCATGGTATAAAAGGAGATGTTTTGATGAAAGTCTTGAGTGCTAAGCCAGAGCATTTAAAGACTTACGGTGTTCTTTATGATGATATGGGGCACTGTTATGAAATTGTAACTCTTCGTGTACAAAAAAATAATGCCATTGTGCATTTTAAAGGAATTGAAGATCGCAATGCTGCGGAAAATTTAAAAGGTATTCGCTTATATGTTACCCGTGATCAATTGCTAGAGGATTTGACAGAGGATGAATTTTATCAAGTCGATTTAATTGGGCTTCGTATTCAAGATGATGTTGGTCAAATCCTGGGCGAGGTGAGTGGCTTTTTTAATTTTGGTGCTGGTGATTTGCTTGAAATGCGTTTGAATACTGGTAAAACTGTGCTTATTCCCTTTAGTAAAGCAGCAGTACCAGAAATTTGCCTTGCTGCTGGCTTTTTGGTTGTTGACCCGGTGGCTGCTGGTCTAAGGGATCAGTGAGATCATAACTTGAATCCCAAAATGAAAGTGAAGCCATAAAATAAAAGGGGAAAAGGTATGTAAAAATGCGCTCTCATTATGGGTGAAAACACTTTAATCCTAAAATGTTTGCTAGATTTTTGGATTATTCCTCAGTAAGACACACTTTAAAGTAGAGAGGATGCTGAATCCAGAGGAGATGAGTGCTGTTGTTTTGAATAAAGAGCATTGTTGATGTGAGTTGTTTGATATGGGTATTTGTACAGCTTGGGATGACAAGATAGAGAAAGAATAAAAATGAAGTTTCAAGCACGCATTTTAACACTTTATCCTGAAATGTTTCCTGGATTTTTGGGTTATTCTTTAGCCGGACAAGCTTTAGAGCGAGGAATATGGTCTCTGGAGACAGTGCAGATTAGAGACTTTGCTTTGGATAAGCACCATAGTGTTGATGATACACCAGCTGGTGGTGGAGCTGGTATGGTTATGCGGGCGGATGTGTTAGCGGCTGCGTTGGATAGTTGTCCAAGTGATTCGCCAAGGTTGTTGATGAGTCCTCGTGGACGACCTTTTGACCAAACTTATGCCCGTTCTCTGGCACAGGAGGCGGGGGTGACATTGGTTTGTGGCCGTTTTGAAGGTGTCGATGAACGGGTCATAGAAGCGCGGAAATTGGAAGAGGTATCTATTGGAGATTATATTCTTTCAGGGGGCGAAACGGCGGCATTGGTGCTCTTAGATACTATTATACGTTTGCTGCCTGGTGTGATGGGCAATGAGGCTTCTGCAAAATGTGAAAGCTTTGAGAATGGTTTGCTGGAATATCCTCAGTATACACGACCTGCTCTCTTTGAAGGACGCCCTATTCCGCAAGTGTTAACATCAGGGCATCACAAAGCTATTGCTGATTGGCGCCAACTGCAAGCTGAACTGTTAACGCGTCAACGGCGTCCTGATCTTTATGCGCGTTATGAGAAAAATCGTCAGAAAACTTGATTCATATCGTAAGGTGGTGTATGCCATAGCTCTCTTTTGAGAGAATTTTTTTATAAAGGTTTTTCTGTAGTTCCAAAATTAAAATGAAGGAATGGTGTATTCGCTCCTGTGTCATGCATAGCCTAAAGAGTGTTTTTGTCTTTAATTTAAGATAAACTTTTTTTGGCAAGAGTTGAGCGCTCTGACTGTTCGATAAAGAACATGAAGGATAAAGAAATGAATATTATCGCACAGCTCGAAGCTGAACAATGTGCAAAAATTGAAGCAAAACGCCAACTGCCAGCTTTTCAACCAGGAGATACCGTGCGTGTTATGGTGCGCGTGACTGAAGGTACTCGTACGCGTATTCAAGCTTATGAAGGAATTTGTATTGCACGTTCCGGTGGTGGGTTAAATGAAACTTTTACAGTGCGCAAAATTTCTTATGGTGAGGGTGTTGAACGGGTCTTTCCGGTTTATTCTCCCCTTATTGAGGGTGTTGAGTTGGTGCGCAAAGGGAAAGTGCGTCGTGCAAAACTCTATTATCTTCGTGGCTTAAGAGGTAAAGCGGCTCGTATCGCTGAAAAGAGAGATTACCGCAAAAAAGGTGAAAAACTTACTGAGACTGTCAATGCAGCAGCTGGAAGCGAAAATGCAGCAACGCAAACCGCTGAGTAATAACTGCGTTTGCTAGAATCTATGCAAAAGTAGCTTTATAGTGTGCATTTGCATCTCCACGATTCATATATTCTGTTAAAAAACGACCTTGAGAGTGCACAACAATATCAAGACTCTCAAAGTCTTTGTGTTTTATTTTTTTATTGCTGTTGGAACGCAAATATTCTTAGAGATATTGTTGATATTTAAAAGGGGACATTAGTATACTTGAAAAAATGGATATTTATATTTGAGAAACCATATTAGACCTTTGACGTGAAGATAAAATTGTATTAAATTAAAGCACGTTTTGCGGCTATATGCTTGTAAAACAATCGGTTTTTTTATGCGTGACCTTTAATCCGTTATTTGAGACAACCGACCTGTAATATCGGCATCTTGAAATGCCAAATAAATGAAATGATAATGCACTTTCTCGTTTTGTGCGAATCTTATCGCTCATAATGTGGTTGCAGTAAAAGCCAGGTCAGGATATTTTATGGCAAAGACAGTTAGGATAAAAGAGCGCCCGCGTTCTCCTCATATAAGTGTTTATCGTTGGACCATCACGATGGCGATGTCAATTGCACATCGTATTACCGGTATGGCTCTCTATTTTGGAATGGTCTTGCTCGCTGTTTGGTTAATGGCAGTTGCTTGTGGAGCTGAGGCATTTAAAACAGTTCAGGAGATTTATGGTTCTTGGCCGGGGCTTTGTATCTTGTTTCTTTATACCCTCGCTGGAGTTCACCACATGGTTGGTGGACTTCGTCACATCATTTGGGATTTGAAACCTTGCCTTTTAGATAAAAAAAAGGCAACGCTAACCGCTTGGGCAACAGTGTTTATTTCTCTTATTGTTACTCTTGTGATTTGGACTATTGGATATAGCATTGTTTAGCTGGGGGTGGAGAGAGCTATGAAAAAAGATTTTCGAACGGAACTTGCCAAAGTACGTGGGCGTGGAAGTGCGCATGAGGGAACAGAGCATTTTTGGTTACAGCGTTTGACAGGTTTTATAAATTTACCACTTTTGGTCTTTTTTATTGTTCTTATTTTTTCATTGGCTGGAAAGGATTATAGCGTGGTGCGTGCACGGCTTGCACATCCTGTTGTGGCTATTTTAATGGGATTGCTTACAATTTCAGTGCTTTATCATATGAAGCTTGGAATGCAGGTGGTGATTGAGGATTATATTCCACGCGAAGGTTTTCGAATATTTTTTCTGGCATTAAATATTTTATTTTGTTTTGTTTTGGGGGGTATTATCATTTTTGCTCTTTTGAAAATTGCGTTAGGGGGTTAACGGATATGGAAAGTAAAATATCATCTCTTGGCGCAAAAGCAGGGAATGCTCCTTATTGCACTGTTGATCATAAATTTGATGTTGTGGTTGTTGGGGCAGGAGGTGCAGGATTGCGGGCAACACTTGGGATGGCAGAGCAAGGATTAAAAACAGCCTGTATCACAAAAGTTTTTCCAACAAGATCACATACCGTTGCAGCGCAAGGGGGTATTGCAGCTTCGCTTTCCAATATGGGACCTGACAATTGGCAGTGGCATTTATACGATACCGTGAAAGGATCTGATTGGTTGGGCGATACCGATGCAATGGAATATTTGGTACGTAATGCACCTGCTGCTGTCTATGAATTAGAGCATTATGGGGTGCCTTTTTCACGGACGCAAGAAGGTAAAATTTATCAACGTCCTTTTGGTGGGCATACGACACAGTTTGGTGAAGGTCCCCCTGTGCAGAGAACTTGTGCAGCAGCTGATCGCACAGGACATGCGATTTTGCATACACTTTATGGACAAAGCTTAAAACATAATGCGCAGTTCTTTATTGAGTATTTTGCGCTTGATCTCATCATGACTGATGGTGTGTGTACGGGAGTTGTGGCTTGGAACCTCGATGATGGTACAATACACCGTTTTTCTGCCAAGATGGTTGTTCTTGCAACCGGTGGTTATGGACGTGCTTATTTCTCAGCAACATCGGCGCATACCTGTACGGGTGATGGGGGGGGAATGATTGCACGTGCTGGATTACCTCTTCAGGATATGGAGTTTGTGCAATTTCATCCTACAGGCATTTATGGTTCTGGCTGTCTTATTACAGAAGGGGCGCGCGGTGAAGGTGGCTATTTGATCAATTCTGAGGGCGAACGCTTTATGGAACGCTATGCACCTTCCTTTAAGGATTTGGCTTCACGGGATTTGGTTTCACGCTGTATAACCCTTGAAATTCGTGAAGGACGTGGCGTTGGTCCAAGAAAAGATCATATCCATTTGGTTCTAAACCATATTGATCCCGCTATCTTGCATGAACGTTTACCAGGGATTTCCGAATCCGCTCGAATCTTTGCTGGTGTTGATGTGACAAAAGAACCTATCCCTATCTTGCCTACCGTTCATTACAATATGGGCGGTATTCCTACCAATTACTATGGGGAAGTTCTTAATCCAACAGCTGATTCGCCTGATCGTGTTCAACCAGGGTTGATGGCGGTGGGAGAGGCTGGATGTGCCTCTGTTCATGGTGCTAATCGTTTGGGATCAAATTCATTAATTGATCTTGTCGTGTTTGGTCGTGCTGCAGCAATTCGTGCTGGTGAAGTGATTGATCGAGATGCGGAAATTCCACCTCTTAATGAGATTGCTTGTGATGAAATTATCGCGCGTTTTGATCGATTACGCTTTGCTCAAGGAACAACGCCAACAGCTGTCTTGCGTGAAAAAATGCAACGCACAATGCAAGAAGATGCTGCTGTCTTCCGTACGGAAGATTCTTTGCAACAAGGATGTCGACGAATAAGTCAAATTTGGGGTGAATTGGCCGATCTCAAAGTCACAGATCGCTCATTGATATGGAATTCTGATTTGGTCGAAACATTAGAGCTTGAAAATCTGATGGCCAACGCAATTACCACTGTTTATTCTGCAGAGGCCCGTTTAGAAAGTCGGGGCGCTCATGCACGTGAAGATTATCCAGAGCGGGACGATAAAAATTGGCGAAAACACACGCTTTCTCATTTGTCTAAAGATGGTAAGGTAACTTTGTCCTATCGACCTGTCCATGTTGATCCACTAACAGCTGAAGAAGATGGTGGGATCGACTTAAAGCGCATTGCACCTAAAAAACGTGTTTACTAAGGGGAGAATGAATTATGGTACAAATTAAACTTCCCAAAAATTCTCAAGTAAAGCCAGGCAAGGTGTGGCCTAAACCTGAAGGTGCTACGCAACTAACAGAATTTCATGTTTATCGTTGGTCACCTGATGATGAGGAAAATCCACATTTGGATACCTATTATGTAGATCGTTCCGCTTGTGGGCCTATGATTCTGGATGGGCTTTTGTTTATTAAGAATCATATTGATCCAACTTTAACACTTCGCCGATCATGCCGTGAAGGTATTTGTGGTTCTTGTGCCATGAATATTGATGGATTCAATACGTTAGCTTGTACCAAAGGTATGGATGATGTAAAACACCCCATTAAGGTCTATCCTTTGCCTTCTATGCCGGTGGTAAAAGATCTGGTTCCTGATTTGAAGCGCTTTTATGCACAACATCGTGTGATTGAACCTTGGTTGCAAACCGTTTCACCTGAACCTGCTAAAGAATGGTTACAAAGTTATTCTGACCGGCAAAAAATTGATGGTCTTTATGAGTGTATTTTATGCGCCTGTTGTCAAACATCATGTCCGAGTTATTGGTGGAACGGTGATCGTTATTTGGGGCCAGCCATTCTGCTCCAAGCTTATCGTTGGATTGCTGATTCACGTGATGAGATGTGTGGGGAGCGTCTTGATAATTTAGAAGATCCTTTTCGCCTTTATCGCTGCCATACAATTATGAATTGTGCACAAACTTGTCCAAAGGGATTAAATCCAGCAAAAGCAATTGCTGAGATTAAAAAACTCATGGTTGAACGGCGCCTTTAAAAGTTCATCAGTTTATGCGGGTAAAGGAGGGGATGTAGAGTTCTTCGCTATTTTGTACTTTTTTGCCCAAAAGAGACAGTCTTTATGCATGTATTTGGTTTGCCTATAGTGAGATCCTCGTGTCCGCGTTATTGCTGGAACGGTGATTGCACTTTGGGGCCAGCCATTCTGCTCCAAGCTTATCGTTGGATTGGCTCACTCACGTTGATGAGATGTGTGGGGAGCATCTTGATAATTTGAGAGAATCCTTTTCAACTTTATCGCTGCCATACTATTGATGAATTGTGCACAAACTTGTCCAAAGGGATTAAATCTAGCAAAAGCAATTGCTGAGATTAAAAAACGCGTGGTTGAACGGCGCCTTTAAAAGTTCATCAGTTCATGCGGGTAAAGGAGGGGATGTAGAATTTTTCGCTATTTTGTACTTTTTTGCCCAAAAGAGACAGTCTTTATGCATGTATTTGGTTTGCCTATAGTCAGATCCTCGTGTCCGCATTATTGCTGGAACGGTGATTGTATTTTGGAGCCAGCCATTCTGCTCCAAGCTTATCGTTGGATTAGCTCACTCACATTGATGAGATGTGTGGGGAGCGTCTTGATAATTTGAGAGGATCCTTTTCGCCTTTATCGCTGCCATACTATTGATGAATTGTGCACAAACTTGTCCAAAGGGATTAAATCCAGCAAAAGCAATTGCTGAGATTAAAAAACGCGTGGTTGAACGGCGCCTTTAAAAGTTCATCAGTTCATGCGGGTAAAGGAGGGGATGTAGAATTCTTCGCTATTTTGTACTTTTTTGCCCAAAAGAGACAGTCTTGATGCATGTATTTGGTTTGCCTATAGTCAGATTCTCGTGTCCGCGTTATTGCTGGAACGGTGATTACACTTTGGGGCCAGCCATTCTGCTCCAAGCTTATCGTTGGATTGGCTCACTCGCGTGATGAGATGTGTGGGGAGCGTCTTGATAATTTGAGAGGATCCTTTTCACCTTTATCGTTGCTATACTATTGATGAATTGTACATTAAACTTGTCTAAAGGGATTGAATCCAGCAAAAGCAATTGCTGAGATTAAAAAACGCATGATTGACGGCGCCTTTAGAAACTTATTCATTATAAGTACAATGTGGGAAGCGGGGAAGTATGTATTTTTTCGCTCTTTAGGATGATGCAGAGGATTAAATCTATAAAAGCTTATTGGCTTTGATATGTGCTTTATCCCTTTTAAAAAGGGATACCCCTTTTTTTAATAAAGAAAATATTTGCAATATAGAATAACAAGCTGGAAGAAATGAGCATTGCCTGAACAGTTTTGGTTTTCATAGAAATTATGCTTATTCCTGATGAATTTTCACGAGTAACTCATTTTGTATTCTTTTATATTCCTGTGCAGAAAAGAGGCATTTTGGCTGTTATTTAAATTTATTTTCTGTTGTCCAAGATATTTCTGAACATGAGAGAGAGCTTTTGAAAAGTGCTAACGATAGAGTGCGTCACTGTTGGGTTGTTTATATGGCATGGTCATTAAAAAATTCTTCTTGTTATATTCATTCTCTCATAGTTTTTGAATAGGAAAGACTAGCTATTATGATTTTTCAAACGAAATTTTGCATGCACAATCGTTTTTGTAGTTAGAAAGTGATCTGTAATGTTGTAAAATCATGCTAAAAAGTAAGTTGAGTTTTTATCAAAAAGTAATAAAATCATTTTCAAGATATTTTTAGAGGCAAATAAGGTTTGTCATAAAAAATAGAAGATGGTGCAAAGAAAACTTTAATGGAATTTGCTCGTAATTACATGGTAATGAGAGGCAATGTATTATCGATCAACAAATTGGCATGTGATTTGTTTCTGCTAAATTGTTTTAATGCATTAAGTTGTTCGTGCCGGTAGATTATATAAAGGATTCGTTCGATTAACAGATAGCTATGTTGATGACGTGAAAGTGAAATGTAGACTTTTTAAACAATCAGTTATCGTCTTTATGACAATAATGGTTTATTTTTTACTCATGAAAATATTTCATAGCAGTCCCATTGAGATATAAATTAAAAACCATTTCTTATTGTTGCATAAAAACATAGGTTTCAAAAATGAATGAAATTTCGTGCAATAAGAACCTTATGTGTGATTCAACTTTTCTCGTGGAGTTATCGCATTAATTTATTTTCTCCTCTGTTCCGAAAAGATTCATCAGAAAAATAAATGGAGGAGAAAGCTTATTTCATAAGGCTCAAAAAAACCGCGACAATTTGTCGCGGGTGTTATTGTCTGTCTAATACTGAAGAGCTTTCTTAAACAATCTTTGATTTAGAAAAAATTGGATCATAAAATACTTCAGAGAGTTTTCTATCTTTGAAAAACAATATCACATCCACTGTTGTGTAAAGCACTATTTTTATCATTTCTAGATCAAGCTGACGGCCAACTTCCGATCTTTTGATCAATGTGGCACACCGTTCAAAGGTTTGCAAAGCATTGTTGGCATGCGTTGTTGTAATTGATCCTGGATGCCCAGTGTTCAACGAGTTGAGATATTCCCATGCTTCGTTCCCACGCAATTCGGCAAGAAAAATTCGATCAGGCGATTGACGCAAACACGCATCTAAGCATTCATCAGCTGGAACACGACCTGCACCATTACCATAAAGCATATGAACGTGATTAGGATGATTGGGTAGAAAAAGTTCATGAACATCCTCAATGGTGATAATGCGTTCTTCTATGGGTACCTTTTCAATGAGCGAGCGAGCAAATGTTGTTTTACCCGATCCTGTTTTTCCAGCAATGATGATATTGCGTTTGTGGAGTACGCATTCTTTCAAAAATTCAAGAATTTTTTTCTCACGTTTGAGACTTAAGAGTTGTACTTCAAATGGCTCTAGCCGCGCGAAATCCTGCTTTGATAACAAGCTATTTGCTTCCTTTTCTGAAGGCTTATTAAAGCTTACATCAGCAAAATTATCAAATGCACCTTCCTTTTCAAGCTCCTCAAGCGTCTTAACCGTAAGGGAATGCTTGCGAATTACAAAAGATAGTGTGCCATCAATGACAGCTGGTGTTTGTACAATTGTACCACGTTGTCCACCAGGTAAACGTACATAATTAATGCTTCTGGGAGCCATACCATTATAAACGATCAAAGCCGTAATAAGCGTTTGTAAAAAAGCAGTCGTTAATTCTGGTACATCGTGTACCTGCCAACCCTCAAAGCTTTTTGTCCATACTTCACAGGGGCGGCAGATCGATACTTCAGTAACTTTCGGATCTTCTAAGAAATGATCAAGTGGTTGCAGAAGTTGTGCAACTGCTTGATCTTTCTGTATTTTATTAACGTGTAACGAGGTTGTAGACATCACTGAAATCCAAATCCCGAGCAACAAAAATATTTACGCGCTCACCTTGATTCTTATAAAGTGTTGGCGGAATGTTAATGGAGTTTTGAAGAACATCGTTCACTATCGACTGAGCATTCTGCACACCTTGGGGTAGTGTTTGTTCTTGATTCTCTTTATTCTCTTTATTTTTTGTATCTCTTCGCCAAACTTTGTCTTTTACCCATTCTCCTAAATCACCGATTATGCTTACCATGATTGCGCCACCAAATCGTTGCCAAAAATGAGTATCAACCCAACCACCTATACCAGCTTCGCCAAGAGGGCCAGTACCGGGTGAGTCAAGATTGACGATAACACCAGAAGGTGTTTCAATACGTGACCATTGTACGAAAACACGCGTTTGCCCTTGTTGTATGCCGCTCTGGTAAAAACCAACAACTTTAGAACCACGATCGAGCAAAACAACTCGGCCACTTGTAGAATAAACATCACGTGTTAAATGACATGTTGTCATACCCGGTTGCGTGGTAATAATTTTTGTCTCTAAGGTGCAATCTATTTGTGTGCCCTGCGTAATCAAGAGATCACGATTGCGGAGTTGTGCAGCATATGATTGACCTAACCGTACGGGCTGTAGGTGGTCGAATAATACACCACTATTTTGATCATTGTTAGATGCTTTATTTTTTGAATTTTCTGTAGAGCCTTCACTACTGCCACCGTTATTTAGACCAGAACTCAACATACGCTTGCGTGCCAATTCTTCAGAATCTTGTATCAAATGTGGTGGCATCGTTGTCTGGAGAAGTTTCGTTAAAGCTGCAGGAATCTCCGATGTTTGGTCTTCTGTTTGTATTGTTTTTTCACTTTCCTCCACTTTTGGTTCTTCTATAACACGCGGGGTATAACTCGGTATAATTTGCTGTACCGTCTGCTGCAGCTTTTCTTCTTCAACTTCTACACTATTGCGCATTTTTAAAGCTTTCCAAGTCAGGGCAATTGGTACCGCTATTATGACAACGAATCCTATCATTAACAAAGCACGCGCACCAGGAATGGTTGGACGGCGTTCCAAACCTAATTCAGAGCTCCCATAAGCACCTTCGATATGTGTTTGCTCAATATAATCTGATTCCGTATTTTTGTTGATTTCATCCCCTTTCTTATCACCAAACATTATTTTCCTCCTTTATTAACGCGATGAACCCTCGAAGACACTGTTCCTGTTGTGTTTGGTATACCATTAGGGTCATAGGCTTCATTAAAAACAGCTAAAGCACGCTTACCAAGTCGTACAAGCCACTTAGGATTAATCTTATGAACGGCAATAATATCATTAGAACTGCCTACCACAGTACGCGGTATGAGGCTTTCATTACCTTCAGCATCCACCACGTAAATTGATGGCATGTCCATATTGGCAGGAAACTTGAAATAGGTAATACGTCCATTATCCCAAACGTTGATCGGAGCGATATCTTGATTGCCGCTCATGGTGTAACTGAGGTTATAACCTTTCACTCCTTGGTGAAAAGCACGTTCAATGGTAAGACGATGAGTGTTTTCATCCACTTTTTGGGTATTTGTATCGGGATATTGGAAAGCTAATTCGTAGGTTGCTCCAGCACGGTCATTTCGAAACTGTAGTCGAAATTTATAGCTACGTTTGTCAGTCACAACAATGAGATTCGTATTAGCTAGTTCTGCTTTGGGTTTAATAAAGATATGTCGTCCTTTATGGGCAAAAGCATAGGCATCTGAGTCACCAAAGGCATGGGTGATATACTGTTCACCTTCTTCAAGGATAATATGTGTTGCCACACCAAGAACAGTTTCAATTTGAACGACATCAGCTACATTATACATGACATAGCGAATGCGATGATCATATTGTGAATTAGAGGGAGTTTTAAGTGCTTGTACAGGTACTGTATAAAGAGAGGAAAATGAAGACAGTAGAGCAACGAACACAAATTTTTTCATAATAATCAATTCCTTAATTATTCAACAGTATTTCCGGGTCAGTACGGTAACTGGTTACTTGGAAACCAAGTGGGTTAAGCAATCGATCAGATGATTTCATGGGAGCACCAACATATGTGTAACCAATTGTTGCGATCTGGTGTTGTTTTGGCCCAACTGCACCACTGCTTTCATGTTGTTGCGTGGTGAAACGCACGGTTGCTTGACCACGTCCATTTGGCTGAATTGAACGTACTTTAACTGTGATGCGCGCTTTATTAGAAAGCACTTTGTCACGTGCACCTTCACCTTCATAGATTTTATAAAATTCTTGTTGAACAGCTGCAGCACTTAAAAGTGCTGTTGTGTCATAGTTCAACTGAATGGTGTCGTAGTCGTAAGTTTCACGATTAAGAACATATTGATTGAGCCAATATCTGTCTACAACCTCACCATAGCTGGTCTCATGCTCGCGCATCACAGAAATTACATCAACCGCACCAGTTGTGTTATCAACGCGTAGCACTAAAGGCGTTGGAGCTGGTTGGGAGAAACCAACGACGCCACATATCATGCCAAACAACCCAAAAATGCCAACGGCACCTGCGACACGCCATGCTGTTTTACGCGATTTTACAAATTCATTTATGAGTTCACGCTCTAAGCCTCTGCTTTCTTCATAATAACTATTAAGTTGTTGGGCTTGTACTGGTTTAACTTGTTTTTTCATATGGTTCCTCGCTGAATTTCGGCAGGGACTGTTTTATTAATAGGTATACGGTTCCAATCACTTGGTTGTTTTAGCTTTGGAGCTAATCCGCAAGCGGATAAAATATTTACAATCAAAATTGTAAAAATGATTTTTTTCATTTTAATACTCCTACTTTACAACTGTAATGTATGCTTTTAGCACTTTTTTATCGTTATTTCAATTTTGATTATAAAATATATTTCCTATAATTGTGTTTATTATTTCTTTATTGTTTATGGAAATGTTCAGGCATAGTGCAGATATTTTTTTACTGGTTAGCTAATTTATTGTTTGATTACGTGGTTATTAAAGATTATTTTTTGCTGTCTCTCATTTCCATAGATGCCTAATGTAATATCTTTGCTAGAGCATTGGTAATGGTTGATAGCTTGAATAACACAGTACAATAGAGATAATGGATAAGATGAGGGTCCTCACCAAGAACATAACACACATTTTGTTGTTCATTAAATTTCAAATCAGTTATATAATTTGCAAAGATATTCATTATCAGACTAAATATGGTTGCTAGAAGTATCAAGGAGATTGTATAGCTTAGAATTTGAGTTACCCATTTTGCGAAAAACTGACAGGTTGGTTGCCAGAACGAGGCAATGATGAGGAATGGTCCAAATTCTATCAGAAGCACAAATGCGATTTTTGTGACTATGATGAATGCACCACTCGATTGCTGTTAAGAAGCTTGTTGCAAGCAAGATAAGAATACCAAAGAGGCTGTAAAGGAGCCTATCAGTGTTTAAGAAAGCTGCTTCTTTGAAAGCTGTGCTTGCACTTTCGAATTCTTTTTTGGTGACTTTATCAATCAAGTTGGTTAATTGCTTATTGTCGTTCGGACTCTTTATGAGCACGGCTGATAAGTCATGAGGCATTTTTGTTATTACAGTCGCGGTTTCTGGTTGATAAAGTCCTGCAGTTAGGGCAAAAGAAGTGATAATGCTCACTTGCAGGCAACGGCTTAGGAACCTAGGGAGTGGTATATCTATTGCACTACGCATGATGAGCAGTCCGTATACGATGAAAGATATAGTGAGACCGACTGATACGAAAGGTGTAATTGTAGCGACTGCTTTTGAGGAGATCTCCGTAACATATGTCGCTGTTGCTTTATCGATAGTATCGAAAAGCTGTGTGAACATTTGAAAACTCATGACCTTCCTCTTTAGTGAATTATCATTTTCGTGTGTTGCTAGGCACTTTTTACTGAAATTATTTTGCTGTAGAGTTGAATTTAATAAGTTTCTTAGATCATTGAAAAATATTTAAACATCACACGTCTTTTTTGCTTATATATCTGAAAGAATACGCTATACAGAGAACATAATTATGAAGGTCTCGTACTGTTATTAATGCGGATTTTTGGCATTGTTGATAGCTCTTTTCTAAAACTATATGCATGTAAGGCGCGCTTTTGCTGTTTAATAAGTGCTTGTTCTGCATTTCTAGAATGTGCAACCATTTGTAATTTTGTTGCTTCATTCTGTATCATAGCTAGCATGATCTTCATGCGTGCACGTATTTCAGCAATGCCTTTTAAATCATTCACCTTTTCATGAGCAACCAATAACTTTGCAATTTCCTCAAAACGACGTTCTATTGTAGAAAAAGCTTCTATACTTACCGCTTTATCGACAGCCGCTGCATGGTGAAGACGTTCAGTAATTACTGTGCGTCCCTCGTGAAGATCTGTAAAGCGTTCTACGTTTTCTTCTTTTTTTATATCTTCAACAGTTAACGATGTTCCACGAATTATGTCATCGTGCTTATTTTTATGGTAAATGAAGTTTGGTTGCGAAAGGAGAAGGTTTCCATTATCTTCTTTTTCTTTCGGCTTTGTTCGATTTCCTGATATCGAGGTATATATTTGTTGTCCGTAGTGAAGTTGTCTTTTGTTTAAATCAATCTGCTGTTTTATCAACTCAATAATTTTTGCATACTCTTTTGCTGAAATAGCGAAGTCTGCACTTGCTAGAGTTGCATTTTGTATTTCTAAAAATGCAATTACTCCTGTTATAATAAACAGCCTTTTCACATTTTACTCCTTTTCATATTCTTATTTTACAACTGTTATGTATTTTTCTAGTATTTTCTTATCAGTATTTCAATTTTGATTACAAAATATATTATTATTATTTTCTCATATGGATGTTATGAGAGGTATTGTTTTTTATGGTATCTGGTTTCCAAAGATGTCCAAAGGTAATACCTTTTGCTAGAGAATTGGCAATGCTGGATGTTTTGAGTAACAGAACAATGAAGAGAATAGATAAGATGAGAGCACCACCAATGGTGTAACCTATATTCTGGTATTTCTCCAATCTTATGTCGTTTGTATAGTTTGCAAAGATATGCATCATAAAGCTAAATATGGTTGCTAGAAGTACAATGAAGATTGTATAGCTTAGAATTTGAGCTACCCATCGTTCAAAAAACTGATATGTTGGTTGCCAAAGCAAGGCAATGATAAAGAGTGGTCCGAGTCCTACCAGAAGCACAAGTGCGATTTTTGCTAGCAGTATGAACGCGCCACCAATTGCTACGAGGAAACTTGTAGCAAGTAGGATAAGTATACCGAAGAGACCATACAGTAATCCATCGGAATCTAAAAAAGTACTTTCCTCAAAAATACGAACTGCAGAATTAAACCCATTGCCTGCTGCTGTGTCAAGCAAGTTAGCGAGTTGGCTATTATTTAAGGGATCGTTTATAAGTGCGCTTAACAAATCGTTTGGTAGTTCTTTTATTATATTTGCGATTTCTGGCTGATAAAGTCCTGCGGTTAGTGCAATTGAAGTGATAATACTTATCCGCAGGCAACGGCTTAGGAACCCAGAGAGTGGCATATCTATTGCACCACGCATGATGAGCAGTCCGTATACGATGAAAGATATAGTGAGACCGACTGATACGAAAGGTGTAATTGTAGCGACTGCTTTTGAGGAGATCTCCGTAACATATGTCGCTGTTGCTTTATCGATAGTATCGAAAAGCTGTGTGAACATTTGAAAACTCATGACCTTCCTCTTTAGTGAATTATCATTTTCGTGTGTTGCTAGGCACTTTTTACTGAAATTATTTTGCTGTAGAGTTGAATTTAATAAGTTTCTTAGATCATTGAAAAACTATTGAATTACGCATGCTTCCTTATTTCATGAGTGGAAAGAATAATATTGTAGTAAAAAATTTTATCGAATAAATTTTATACTAGGCATTTTCGTGTTTTTACTATTCAAAATTTTCATATTGCGGTTGTATTTTTTTTGCTTAATAAGTGCTTGTTCTGCATTACGTGAATAGTTAACCATTTGTAGTTTTGCGGTTTCATTCTGTATCATGGCAAGCATTCCAGCTATATATGCTTGTAGCTCAGCAATACTTTTTAGATCTCTTGTTTCATTGATTTTTTCTATGAGTTCTGAAATTTGATTAAAACGCTTCTCTGCGTCTTGAAAAGTTTTTAAACTTACAGCTTGATCAGCAATTGTTGCATATCGAATCCGTTTAGTGATGGCATCGCGGGATTCTTGAACAGACGTAGAAGTATTCTCTTTCTGAAGAATATCGTTAACTGATGTGAATATTTCTGAAGCGCTGTTTTCATCGTAGACCAATTCTGGTTTTTTGAGAAAAAAACTAGTGTAGTCTGTTTGCGCACTTCCAAGTTCTCGATTCTCTGTTATAGATTGATGTGTTTCTTTTGCTTGTTTAAGTTGTTGTTTTAATAACTTGATAATGTCTATATAATGCTGCGGTGTAACAGGTTTTTTAGGTGCAGGTGCGGGTTTTGATGATTGTACCCAAGGCCATCCGCTTGGAACTATTGATTTTAAGTCTGCGGCTCCGGCTCCTAATTGAATCCAAGCCAGTGCTGAGTTCGTGGTTCCTAAAATGACTGTTATTGCTATCGTGATAATTACCTTTCTCATGTTTCCCTCCTGTCAGTTTTTACATGTTTTAAAAAAACTGGTAACCATATTGCCGGATCATCACCTACTTCAGCAATAATGTTTTCAACAAATTCTGCATTATCAGGTGTGCCTGATAATACTAAGAGCTCCTCACTAAAATCACGTTCAACAGTTTTTCCATCGATTTCTACATGGAACTTACCAAGATTTAACTCTGCAAGTGCGGATTGATCACCTTGCTTGATAAGAAATCGGCGACTAAATTCCCCAAGTCCTTTGATCAGCTCAAATTCAGCGTCGGTGAGTTTAAAACCTTGTGTATAATCTTCATAACTTGCTTTGGGGTTGGCTAAAAAAATGTAGGTTGCACACTGCTGAATAAGCGTCTTGGCGATATTACTTTCCAAGGCGTCACTAGGCTCTTGAGTGGCGTAAACAAAAATACCATTTTGTTTACGAATGGTTTTTTGTTTGTTTTTTGCCAGATCTTCAAAATATGGATCTTGCAAAGGCTTCCAAAACTCATCAAAGATATACATAAAACGCTGTCCGCTAATCATTCCTTCTGTGCGGTAAAGCAAATACATCATGACCGGAGTACGCGTTTCTGGGTTATCTAAGAATTCAGTAATATCAAAACCGTAAATTTGATGGGTTGAGAGATCCAGTGCATCATCGGGATTATCAAATAACCATCCATAATCACCACCTTCACACCATTTTATCAAGCGAGCATGAACAGATGGGTGTGCGTTATAATCGTTTAAATGCGGATTGGGTAAGAACTGCACTAAAAAGGATAAACGACGCAATGATTTGTCAATATTGCTACTCATGACAGACATCACAGCCTGATTAATTTCCTCCTCATCATGATGTGTGACCTCACCACCAGCTTCTGCTAATTTTTTAACAAATTGTTTTAGAAAAATAAGGTTATCTTGTGTGGGAGGGAGCTGGAAAGGATTGAAACCACTTCGCTTACCAGGTTTAAATGTTAGATATCGACCACCCATAGCTCGAATAACAATTTCCATACCACGGTCTTTGTCAAATACAACAGTTGTTGGTTTAAATTTCTGTGCTTGTGCTAGTAAAAAACCGAGAAGTACAGTTTTACCAGAACCAGATTGTCCTATAAGAGCGGTATTACCAAGTAAGCGTTTATCTGTTGAATCTTCTTCGATTTTAGAGGCATGAAAATTAAAATAGAGTGGTGTTTTACTGGTTGTTTTCAGAATCGTAACTGCTGGCCCCCATGGATTCTCCGTTGGTTTGCCTGACATAAAGTTATGAAAGGACGAAAATGATAAAAAGTTTAGTGATGTAATTGGCGCTGGACGTGGTCGCCATTTCCAATTTGCCGGCAGTTGTGCCCAATAGCCAGCCTCTATGGCTAAATCTACGGGTTTTGGTAATACTGCTGCATCTAGCAATGCGGCACTTGCTTTTGCCATATAATCACGAACGTGTTGAGCTGTGTCACCATAGATGGTCAATGTACAATGATGTTCACCCATAACAAAATGCCCACTGACAAGCTGGTTTAGTGCTTCATCAATTTGCTCAATTTGACTTGTTGCCACATCACGAGCATCAATAAGATTACGTTGATGGCGCTGCAAATAATCCTTAGCAGCATGTCGCGAGAGCACTGAAAAACTCTGTGTCAATACGAATTCAAAGTCACTTTCTAGTAAAACATTCAATTGGCCTGGCTTTGTTGTCGTGTCGTATTCCTTAATCTCCAGCATTCCAAATCGACGCATTCCGCTGCTTGTTCGTAGTTCACCAAGCGCGCCCCATTTCGAGAAAAAAGGCCGATTGATAGACATATAATCGGCAAAACGGTCATAACAGATCGGCATGGGTCTGTATTCGCCATTGACAAGCATGCCAAGAAATTCAAGCGCAGAAGAATAAGCATGTCCATTTTTTTCATAAACACCAAGAAGCTCTGCACCATAACGCTTTAATGATTGACCTAAGGTATTATTAACATCATTGAGGGCCTTGATACATGACTCTTGCCTCATCTTTTTTTGGTCGAGTGTTTCACGCTCATGTTGGGAAAAGAATGACATAATTTTATCAGCAATCGGTTGGAAAACGACGGTTAAATACAGATCATTCACCATCAAATTATAACCGGTAAAGCTTTGCCGATATTTCTCATCAAGCTGATAACAAAAAATTTGATCGAATGCTGAATCTGGATATTCATAAACACGACGGCGTACGATATGTGTCCAAAATGACAAATTGGCTGATGCAATACCACGTAAAGTATTGTTTAACTCCTTGATCCACTGAAAAATATCCTCTTGTGAAGCGCTTTGATGCGAGCGCCCGTCAATCTTCCAGACCGACAAATATTCTGCATTTTTAGTAGAGATAATTGTATCTGTAATATGATGTGAATAGGGTATAAACAGGCTTACTGGTGTTTCTGATGTTAGACGTTTACCACTTTCAACAGCCATCATCATATTTATCTCCTTTTGCGGTAATCAGAGGGACTATAACTTGAAGCGCCCCAAAAACTTTTGTTGCGATTACGGAGTTTGGTATCAATCCACAACCACCAGATACGGAATGCTTTATCATCATTTTTTGTAATTTGTACCATAATGAACCATAGAGGTGGAGCGATTATCCACAAAAAGATGTTTATTGTCATAGCAACAATAGCTACACTGATAGCCATGACGATGAGTGGCATCATCGGTACACCCCAAAGGGTTGGAACGCGTGTTGCTCCTTTAAATAAGGGAAACGCTTCATTTTGTTGTGGTTTCATGTGTGGCTCTAGTCATTGTATGTGAAATAATATATGGCTAATATAGAATGCTGCCCCAGCGATGATGACACTGAACGCCCATCGCAAAAATGTAGCCCTTGCTATGATGCGAAATATGTAAATAAGTAATAAAAATAAAAGAATAACAGCAGAAATAATGGGAATAACCATACTAAGCCCATATTGCATACCCATGAGAATATCTAAGCTTTTAGTTTTTGTTTGAGCATAGGCTGGTTTAACCATTAAAGATATAATTGAAGTTATAACAATAGCACTAATCTTATCGCTAGTTCTTATTTGAAGAATATTTGTTTGTTTCATATCTTTTATCCCCATTATGGCTAACTTATTCTCGATAATATTTCCTTATTTTGCAGCATAAATAACACCACTACAGATATGTATACGTTCCATGGATAGAGTTTTAAAAACACTTTGTGTAACGTCTATTTCATAATTTGCTTCAATTAGACTTAAATAACATTTCGGCAAGCTGAGTGGCGGAACCTGCGATAACAACACCAATTGCCCACCGTACAAAAGTATCCTTTCCGATGTAGCGTCCCGCATAACCAATTGCCAAACACAACAATATGACAGCAGCGGCAACAGGAATAATTTTACTCGTAAGTTCTGTTTTCAGGGTAGTTAAAACCTTGTTAGCATTTCCTAGGTCAGCATATGCAGGATGACTCATAAAAAATGCGGTTAAGGATGCAGAAATTGCAATGATTCTGTTATTATTTTTTGATTGTAACTTATTAAATTGTTTCATGTTTTACTCTTATTAATATTTTTATAAACGCCTCATATTCTGCAACATGAATAATGTGGTATTTAGATATATTTAAAATTTTCAGATACAAAATTTACTTTAAAATAATAATATGGCCCATTATGTTTCTGTATTTATTATCCATTTACATTCAATAGCATTTTAGCAATCTGGAGTGCGGAACCTGCGATAACAACACCAATTGCCCACCGTACAAAAGTATCTTTTTCTATGTAGCGCCCTGCGTAACCAATTGCTAAACATAAAAGTATAACAGCAGCAGCGGTAGGAATAATCACATCCAATTGTTGTTTGAACTTGTCTAAAACTGTTTTTGCATTAGTTAAATCCTGTGCTTGAGCATACACTGGATGTGCCATAAAAAATACAATCACAGATGCAGAAGTTGTGATAATTCTATTACAAAATGTTTTTTGAAAAATATTTAATTTTTTCATTTTATGTTCCAATAAAGATTTTTAAAATACCATTTTTTACTATTTTATAATAAGAAATATTATTACAAGTTTATTTATAACTTATAAAAATATATTTTGTTATAAATAATATCAACAATTTAATACACTATGGCTTAAATAGCATCAAGGCAATTTGGCTTGCTGAACCAGCAATGACAACACCTATTGCCCAGCGTACAAATGTATCTTTCTCAATGTAGCGTCCCGCATAACCTATAGCTAAACATAAAAGTATGACAGCAGCAGCAACAGGGATAATTTTTTCAATAAGATCTTTTTCTAGAGCTTTTAAAACTTTTCCTGCATTTTCCAAACCGGCTACTTGTGCATATACGGGATTACTCATAAAAAACACAGTTATAATTACAGAAATTGCGTTGATTTTATAGTTACATTTTAATTGAAAATTCATTAATCGTTTCATATCATTTAACCTAATTAGATGGCAATTATTATAAATTTGTATAAAATAAACATATTCCTATTAAGTAAGTTTATTGATTAGCTTTAAATAATAAATTGGCAAGTTCAGCTGTTGAACCTGCGATGACAACGCCAATTGCCCATCATACGAATGTATCCTTTCTATGTAATGACCTGTATAAGCAATTGCTAGGCACAAAAGTATAACAGCCGCAACAGGAATAATTCCAATTAATTGAGTCTTGAAAGTGTCTAAAACTTTTCTTACATCTTCTAAGTTTTGTGTTTGAACATATATAGGATACGCTATCAGACAAACGGTTATCATGGTGACAATTGAAATAGACTTATTAACCGCCGCATGAATTTTTGACTGTTTCATATGATTTACTTTCATCCAGATTACAATTGGCACATTCATATGTAAACGATATCTTTACTGATATGCATAAAGTTACTAAATTCTAACTTTATCTTTGAATAAAAATAACACGTTATATAAATACTTTATGATTTACTCTTGATTATACTGGTGTAAATAGCATCAAGGCAATTTGGCTTGCCGAACCAGCAATGACAACACCGATTGCCCAGCGCACAAAAGTATCCTTTTCAATGTAACGTCCTGCATAACCAATTGCTAAGCACAAAAGTATAACAGCAGCAGCAACAGGAATAATTTTACCCAATTCTGTTTGAAATTTCTCTAAAACTGTTTTTGCATTATCTAAATTTTGAGCTTGGGCACATATAGGATGTGCCATAAAAAATACAGTTATAGCTGCTGTTGTTGTGATGATTTTATCACAAACTGTTGTTTGAAGAATATTTGCTTGTTTCATTTTGTTCGTCCTCATTAAGATTAAAATTGCCATAGATAACGCCTCTTTCATGAAGAAATTTAAAGAGATATTTCGGGTCAGCCCAAGTTCTTAACTTTCCTCTTTGCGTAAGAAGTGCATACTTATTTGCTTTTCCGGTGATTGGATCATCGGCAACAAATGTAAAATACCACTCTCTTTCTGAACGCATCACGATTGTAATTTCACGTGCTGCCTTCTGGCTAAAAGCTTTATCAACACTGTTTTGTTCTATCATTTTCATTATTTTCGCCCTCAATTAGAAGAAATTTTATGCAATCTTACTAATTAGAGCTTTAATATTTTCTTATCTACCTTTCATCATACTATTCCATCAAAATTATAGTTCTAATCTATAAATGTAGTTGCATTACTCTTGTTCTCTTTCCAATGAAGAATCGTCCGCTGTAAAAGCATCATGAGCACCGCTTTCTTTATGTGTAAAAGCATCTTCTTCTAAAGAGACAGGAAGAGATTCTATATTAATTGTTTGTTCTGCCTTTCTTGTATAAAGCTGTATAGTTTCTTGTGACGCTTCACTCACAGACGCAGGAGTTTCAACCTCGACATGTGATGCATTTTCTTGCATCCAAAGATCGGTAAAACCATTTTTGAAATTTTTTGTGTCGTAAAAGCTGAGCACAGTTTGTTCAATACTGTACTGCAAAGCTGTTTGTTTACAGCAATGTTTTAAAGCAGCTCTTACAACATTAAGATTTCCGCAAAGATCAAAAACTTCAGTGAGAGAGGGTTGTGACCATTCCTGATTTTCAACACCAATTTGCCCTAGATTTACGTCAAAATTATGTTTATTCCGTTTGATTGTTATGATTGTTTTTTGAGATACGAATGGGGAGTGTGATAATGCGTCACTCATGCTCAGTGTACGGACGTTATTCCATGACTCCTGCATGATGACAGCTGAAGGGACTGTAGTGTACAGAGTTGACGCGTATGCAGCAGCAACCATTATGAAGCTTGGAACAATCATAAGCGCCACACCCAATCACGAAAAAAATCATTGATAAAAACACTAAATTCGTGTGATTTTCTTGATCGCTGCCACATTGTATTTCTATGGATGTATGAAGTGAGCTTCTTTAGCTTCGAACATCTTTTGCAAACGTCGATTCTCTTCCTTTTAAGAATGCTTCTTGCATATGCTAAGATCCCATCAATGTGATGCCTATTATGTTTGTAAAAAAAGAGGTGATTTTTAAGCGATAACCATTTTGAGGGAACTATTGAGACCGATTGTTGTATATAATTCTCTGACTTTTTAAATTTTTCTGGAAAATATTGATATAAAGCAAAAAGCCGTTGTGTATGGGAATATTTCTTATTGCAAGAATAAACTACACGATCACTATGGGGAGAGGGCTTGTTCTTTAGCACATATTGCCATAGTTTATAAAATGGCGATTTATATTCACTTTTGACCGCTGGTTCGTGAGAGTTAGGGAAAGGCAATAGGCTTTGTATACCTCGATTATCCATTTCAGCGTTCAAACTGAAAAAGGATACGGTCGTGATAATTGCGATACAATTAAACAACTCTTCGTGGTCCAAAGCACATCTCCGTCAAGGTGACATATTCATCGTAGTTTTAATTTCGATAATAAATGGACGAAAATTGTCTATAATTGTGTTAAAAATATGGCAAAGCACAATTCTTTTTTTGCAAGGGGAGTAATTAAGGTGGATGATCTCAAAAAGATGAATTTTGATGAACTACAAGAAATGCGTGCCCAAATCGATGTGGAATTGAAAAAACGGCAAGCAAAAGAAAAACAAAATGCACGGCGAAAAATTCTTGAAATTGCTAGCGCACATGGAATTGATATTGCTGATCTTGTGAGTAAAGAACGTCATTATAGAAATCCCAATAATCAATGGGAGTTATGGAATGGGCGGGGGCGTAGGCCTAAGTGGATTAAAGAATGGCTCGAGAGTGGTTATACGCTTGAAGAATTAGAAGTAACATAATGCTTAAGCAATATTAAGAGATATGAAGATAGCAAGAGAACGGAACTCAAGTGCTGTATTCTGTCGGATGATTCGATGTGCAAAATGCTGAGTTAATATAGTGAAGTACGTTGAATGGTAAAATAAAGCTATAGAAAGAATGCATTGAGTTTATTTGAGTGGGAAAGGTGTATTGCTCATAAGGTGGAACCATCTATACTGTTTAAAAGCTCTCTGTGTCGTTACAGCTCTTGGCAGCGAGAATGTTCATGAGAGGTATTTCTTTATCTTTACTTGTTTTATCTACACAGAAATCTTTCTTGTGTTGTGCAAGAAAGTAATTGGCATTGATTTTCTGTGAGAGACTCGGATAAAAAATGATAGCATTCGGCGTTATGGTTTCAATTGAAAAATGATGATTTATCATGATGATAAATTAAGGTATTGTCGTAATAAACTGGTGCTATGATTCTGTTTGTTCGCTCAGATTACATTTGTTTTCGCAGCAAGACGATTTATGAGAAGTATTTTTCTCTCTTTCTTAAATGATTTATCTTTATACTGATTCCTTTGTGATGTGTAAGCGAGTGGCTTTTATTGATTTATCATAAAAGAGTTAAGCTAAAAATTTGCTGTTCTCAAGGTTCTCATTCAATATGCAAAGTGATGAATTTTCATTGTAAGTTAATGTGTTGAAGAATGTTTGTCTTGATGTTTTTTAATACTGGTTTGTAAAACAATCATGTGATGCTTTTATGAATTTGTTTTTTATGCTGTAACTGTAGAGTACAGGTATGCGCTTTATTTTTTATTATCTATGCAGTTAAGATAAGAAAGTATTTTAGAAGATAATTTTTTATAATGAATATTGGTTTTAGTATTTTGATAGGTTTCTGTGGTGCATTTTAAATGCATTTGTTCTCAAAATTCATAATGGAGATCACTCAAGAGCAGGGTATTGAAAATAAAAGAGGGGATCATGTTCTAGCTTTTGTTTGCTTTCTTTTACGTATGAAAAGAGGAAGCTTACATGCATCATTTTTCAGAGATCTTTAGGATAGGATGTAAGTCAGTTTATTGTATGTTTTGTAGAGTTTTTCTAAAAGCTTGGCATGGAAAATAAATAAAGAACTTCTCTGATAAGGGGAGCTTTACTCAGAATTTGCAAAAGAGTGAAATGGTGTGGCTTTTGCGTATTTTTTAAAGTGGGAGTCCATGTAGCAAACGTGGGGCATGAGGGGTAAGGCCGGCAGCTTCTTGAATAAAATATTTTTTTATTTTTGGTGTTTGATTGACAATACCAAGACCGGCGTCGCGTAGTATGCGCAAGAAGATATTATCATTAGAAAAGAGTTTGTTAAGCCAATCATTGCTTAAAGCCATACGTGTGGTTTCAAAACGTCTCCAGCTTTGATAGCGCTCTAAAGCGGTAAGGGAGCCAATATCAAGTCCCAATCGTGCTGTTTCAATAATAACTTCAGCAAGGGCAGCGCTATCGCGTAATCCTAAATTGAGTCCTTGTCCTGCTAGGGGATGAATTGTGTGGGCAGCATCGCCAACCAGAGCGAAACGAGGTTTAATACATTGACGTGTTAAGGAAAGCTTCAAGGGAAAAGCTTGACGCTCACCATTCCAAGAGAGCTTTCCAAGTCGATGACCAATACGTTTTTCGAGTTCTATTTCAAAAATAAAGGGATCAGCTTTGAGATAATATTGCGCAGTCTTATGATCTTCATTCCATACAATGGCCGATTTGTTGCCTTTGAGAGGCAGAAGTGCGAAAGGTCCAGCAGGTAAGAAATGTTGAATTGCTTGTCCATGATGGGGTTTTTCATGTTCAATGGTACAGATGATTGCTGTTTGTTTATAGGCATGAGAAAAGTTTTTCAGACCTGCTTTTTCGCGTAATTGTGACTGTGCACCATCAGCTGCAATAAGCAGTTTTGTTTGCCAAGTTTCTTTATTGTTTAAGGTGACGGTTGTATGTTGCTCTTCTTGGTGAAAATCAACAACACGGGTATCTGTCATGACAGGAATATCGAGATCTTTTGCACGCTTTTTTAAGGCGCTGATGAGTTCTCTATGTTCCACCATAGCTGCAAAAGGCTCCTCAGGGGTAACGTCTCCTTCAAAGGTTAAAAGAGTTGGTTTAACTGGATCATTTACGCATGCATCGGTGATGATCATGGAATGAATGGGTTGTGTATAGGGTTTTATCGTTTCCCAACATTGCAGTTGTTTGAACATACGAAGAGAAGCAGCAGCAAGGGCGATGGTTCGTATATTGGAAGAGGGAAGATTTTGTGGAGGAGCAGCATCAACAATATGCATTTTGAGTCCGGGGGCTGCTTGCTTGAGTGCTATTGCCAGCGTTAAACCAACCGCTGCTCCCCCCGCAATGAGAAGATCACATTGTTTTACCGTTTTATTGGATTTTGTTTCTTTATCGGATTTTACATTTTTATTGGGATCAGAATACACAACATTTCGTTCCATTCTTGGCAGTTTATTCGTTTTTAAAAAAGCTCTCTTTTTTGAATATTCCCTTTTATACAATATTTTGCGTTATATGTTAATTGCCTCATTGCTCCAAAAGATGTATTTTTTTCTTAACGTTTTAACATTTGCGCTGGCGGATAGAGAGGCTGTTTCTGTGGTTTGCTCCTTTTGGGGGCCGGTTGTATCGTCCACTTTAAATTTTACGGGGCAAATTTTGTCTCGAATATTTCATTTGATTTTATATTTTTATACTTGGTTTATGTCAAAAAACTAAAATCAGATGGGGATGATAGGGTATTTTTAAGTTGTATAAAATATGTTTTATCCTGCTTTCTTGAAAAAATCTTTATGTCAGAGCAGGTGAGAGAAGAGTTATGATTATGGTGATTAAAGCTGTGTTAGTATTTTGTGGTTATAATTTTACAACTCTTTAATGTGAAGGTTTTGTATTTGGAATTGAGAGATGCATCAAAGTTCTTTTCCTTATGATTCATTAGAAGCGCAAAAATCTTATAGTTCACGACTTATTGAAATGTTTTTGCGCCAAATTGGTGTTTTCATTGGGCTTGGACTTTTGGGTTTCCTTCTTTTTTGCGTTTTGGCTTTGGCAACGTGGAATGCTGCAGACCCCTCGTTAACGCATGCGAGTACCAATAAGATTACAAACTTGATGGGATGGCCAGGGGCGATTTTTTCAGATTTTGTTATGCAGTTTTTTGGTCTGGCAAGTCTTGGTGTGTTGTTGCCGCCATTATTTTGGTCGTTTCTTTTGTTGGCGCAAAAGAATATCTATAATTTGATTTTTCGCCTGTTTTTATGGGGGCTGTCAACGATTTGTTTTTTAATTTCTTTAGCCCTTATAACACCTGTTGCTTCTTTTACATATTGGCCATTGCCTATGGGGTTGGGTGGGGTTTTGGGCGATAAAGTTTTAGGGGCTGTTTATTCAATTTTTCCTGTTTTTCTTTCTCCTGTTCAGAATGTGTTGTTGGGGGGAGTTGTTCTCGTTTTAGGTTTTTTTATGGCTGCTTTTGCCGGCAATGTGGTATGGCGGCGCAAGACAAAAAAAAGAAAAGTAAAAAATGTCCCAAAAAACGAACATATTGATCCTCTCTTCGATGTATTAGAAGATACGGAACAGCAGACAGAAAGGGTACAGCATGGTTTTTTCGTGACAACTTTGGGCGCTGTTTTACATCTTTTTTATTTTTTACAAGCGCGCTTTTTTCGCCTTTTTTCCTACAAAAGTCGCTCTAAGAGACAAGAAAAGTCATTGGATCGAATTGAACCAATTTTTAGCGATGAAAAAATAAAATATCAAGAAAATCAGACGAAGGCGTCTGTTTCTCCTGCTAAAAGCCGTGCTGTGAAATCTTTAACGGCTTCTGCAAATGGTGGTTTTCTTCTTCCACATTTAGATTATCTTTCGGTTCCACCCCCATCTATTCGAGATGCAAAACTTTCTCCTGCTGCCTTAAAAGCCAATTCTCAGGAACTTGAGAGAGTGTTGTTAGATTTTGGTGTTAGGGGAAAAATTATTGATGCGCGCCCTGGTCCGGTGGTCACTTTGTATGAATTTGAACCAGCAGCTGGTATTAAGTCTTCCCGTATTATTGGTTTGGCAGATGATATTGCGCGTTCAATGCGTGCGATTTCAGCGCGTGTTGCTGTGGTGCCAGGACGCAATGTTATTGGCATAGAATTGCCCAATGCAAAGCGTGAAATGGTTTATTTACGAGAAATGTTACAAGCGCAAGAATTTGTTGAGAGTAAAGCAAAACTAGGACTTGCTTTGGGTAAGACGATAGGGGGAGAGACCGTTATCGCGGATTTAGCAAAAATGCCGCATCTTTTGGTGGCTGGTACAACGGGATCGGGAAAATCTGTCGCCATTAATACCATGATTTTATCGCTTCTTTATCGCATGACACCTGAACAATGTCGTCTTATCATGGTGGATCCGAAAATGCTTGAACTTTCAGTTTATGATGGCATTCCCCATTTGTTAACACCCGTGGTGACTGATCCGAAAAAAGCCGTGATTGCATTGAAATGGGCTGTTCGTGAAATGGAAGAGCGTTACAGCAAAATGTCTAAATTGAGTGTGCGTAATATTGATGGGTTTAATGCACGTCTCAAAGAAGCAAAAAGTCAAGGAGAGACAATGGCGCGTACCATTCAAGTGGGCTTTGATCATGAGACCGGTGAACCCCTATATGAAACGGAAACGCTTGATTTTAGCCCTATGCCTTATATTGTCGTCATTATTGATGAAATGGCTGATTTGATGATGGTTGCTGGCAAAGATATTGAAGGAGCAGTGCAGCGTTTGGCACAAATGGCGCGTGCTGCCGGTATCCACGTGATTATGGCGACACAGCGTCCTTCAGTGGATGTGATTACGGGGACTATTAAAGCAAATTTTCCAACACGCATTTCTTTTTCTGTCAGTTCAAAAATTGACAGTCGAACAATTCTTGGTGAACAGGGCGCTGAGCAATTGTTGGGGCAAGGGGATATGTTATTTATGATGGGCGGAGGGCGTGTCCAGCGTGTTCATGGACCTTTTGTGGCTGATGATGAAGTGGAGCAGGTGGTCATGCATCTCAAAGCACAAGCTTTGCCTGATTATTTAGAGACTATTACCCAAGAGAGCCCAGAAAATGAGGCGGATGCATCGCCGAATTCTCCTTGTGCAGATGACCCTTATAGCCAAGCTGTTGCAGTGGTTCTTCGTGACCGTAAAGCTTCTACCTCTTATATTCAGCGTCGTCTAGGAATTGGCTATAACCGTGCTGCTTCATTGATTGAGCGGATGGAAGAAGAAGGCATTATTAGTGCGGCAAATCATGCGGGGAAACGGGAAATTTTGGTGCCTGCTGAAGAAGAACGCTTTTGAGATAAAATCGCGTGATAGTTTTTTTTAAGAATATCTTCCTCTTTTCAAGAGGGGATGTATTCAGCGTTCTTCTTAAATTATAGCGTCAATGGCTGTTGCTTGTGAGCATTTATAAAAATGTTTTTTCACTGAAAAGAAAATTTATGTGAACGGGAGTGGTATTTTTGCTGCTTCATTTCCCATTGAGTGTTGGTTATAATCTGTGCTACTTTACGCATTGAATGTACGGAAATAGAGGATATTATGAGCGTGGCAAATGATGTGGGGACGCGGGAGATTTTCATGGCTTTAGAAACGCGAGAGCCGTTTGATTGTGTGGAGAGTGATGTAGGCAAGATTGGTTAGAAGAGTGCGGATGCGTTGTTGTTTTCTTCTTCAGCAGATGATTTCTCTAGTCAAGTGGTTGTTATTGTTCTTCGTGATCGCAAAGCTTCTACCTTTTATCTTCAACGCCGTTTAGGCATTGGCTATAGCCGTGCTGTTTCATTGGTTGCGCGGATGGAGAGAGAAAGGCATTATGAGCGCGGCAAATGATGTGGGGACGCGGGAGATTTTCATAGCTTTAGAAACGCGAGAGCCGTTTGATTGTGTGGAGAGTGATGTAGGCAAGATTGGTTAGGAGAGTGCGGGTGCGTTGTTATTTTCTTCTTCAGCAGATGATTTCTCTAGTCAAGTGGTTGTTATTGTTCGTCGTGATCACAAAGCTTCCACCTTTTATCTTCAACACCATTTAGGCATTGGCTATAACCGTGCTGTTTCATTGATTGCGCGGATGGAGAGAGAAAGGCATTATGAGCGCGGCAAATGATATGGGGACGCGGAAAATTTTGGTACCTGCTCAAGAAGAACACTTTTGAGATAAAATCTTGTGATAGCCTTTTTAAAGAATATCTTTTTCTTTAAGAGAAGGGTATTTTATTTGCTACTTAATTATAAAATGAACATGTATTGCTTGGGAGCATTTTTTATGAAAACGTCTTTTTTGCTACAAAGAAGAGTCTTTGGGATCGTGGGAATTACTATCTTTTTGTGCTTAACTTTTCCTGCTTTTTCGCAATCATACAGTAAGGTGGCATCCAATAAGGTGGCAAAAGCGCAGAATGTTGTGAGTACCTTTGCAGCAATTAAAACAATGACCGGTGATTTTATTCAGTTTAGTCCGCAGGGAAAAATGTCTCAGGGAACTTTTTATTTAGAACGTCCAGGAAAAATTCGTTTTATTTATAAAAAAATACCTTTACAGATCATTGCAGATGGCCAATTCATAGGAATTAATAATCGTGCACTCAATACGTGGAATTTTTCGCAGCTTTCTCAAACACCCATGAAGTTTCTGTTAGATGATAAAATTAATATATCATCGGGGCGTTTGTTGGCATTCCGTGAAGATCCAGGAGCAGTTACAGTTGTTCTACGGGATCAAAGCATGGGGGCAGGGCAAATAAGAATGGTTTTTGATTCTAGAAACGCTGCTTTACGGCAATGGACAATCGTTGATCAACAGAATTTGGAGACTACTGTTCAAGTCATGAATGTACGCACGGGGGTGAGATTTGCTGATGGGATGTTCACTCTCCCCTCGAATAAATAGTGCGTTTTACTTCATCGGAATTGAAACAGATGGTTTTTCGTATTGCAACTTGGAATATTAATTCTATCCGTTTGCGTCTTGCACAGGTTTTACAGTATTTGCAATTATTTCCTGCTGATATTTTATGTCTACAGGAGACAAAATGTCCAGATGCTTTATTTCCAGTGGAGGCCTTTAAAGCCGCCGGATATCAGTATATCGCGCTTAGTGGACAAAAATCTTACAACGGTGTGGCAATTGTTTCACGTTTGCCTTTTAAAAATGTTGAAAAGCGTTTCTTTTGTCAAAAACAAGATTGTCGTTATATTTCGGTGATTGTGGAAGTGTGTGGCAAGACTATGCGGATTCATAATTTTTATGTTCCCGCAGGGGGAGATGTGCCTGATGCTGATGTTAATGAAAAATTCCGTCATAAACTTGATTTTTTAGAAGAAATGTCTGCTGTTCACGCTGATCAAGGAGATGGTCTTTCTTCTCTTTTGCTGGGAGATTTGAATATTGCTCCTTTGGCAGACGATGTGTGGTCTCATCAACAGTTGTTGAAGGTTGTAAGCCATACACCCATTGAAACCGAACGGTTACAAGCCTTATGCCATCAAGGTGGGTGGGTGGATCTTATGCGTATGCAGTTTCCTGTTCCCGCTAAGCTTTATACATGGTGGAGCTATCGTGCACGCGATTGGGTACTTGCTGATCGGGGACGCCGGCTTGACCATATTTGGTCTTCTCCAGATTTACTACCTTTTGTGATGGATCTTTCTATTTTTCGTATTGCGCGGGGCTGGAATCAACCTTCAGATCATGTTCCAGTACAAACTGTATTTGATTTTTCACGTCAACTTTGAAATAACAAGTGAATAAATATTAATATTATTGATTCTGCAGAAATATGGGAAACTCGATGTATATCAGAAATCTCAAAGGGGTTGTTTCTAACAAATTATTTTATATTATTTTTTTATGTTTTTGGGTATTATCGGGATGTATGGTTGGTCCTCATTATCGTAAAACATCTTTTCGTGTTCCAGAAAATTGGGGGCAGCAATCTGCGCATATTTCAGGGCGTACAGTTGTACTTGCGGGGTGGTGGCGGCGTTTGAATGATCCTGTTTTGAATGCATTAATCAATGAGGCAATTTCTGGAAATAATAATGTTGCTATTGCCAAAGCACGCATTCGCGAGGCACGTGCTGGTTTAGAACAAACTGTCGGATCTCTTTTGCCAAGTATGACGAATTCATTTTCAGGAACGCGCAGTAGTACTGGTCAACCTGATACAATTGCAAACCAACATTTCAACCAATATCATAATAGTTTTGATGCTAGCTGGGAACTCGATTTTTTTGGTGGTCATAAGCGAGCAGTTGAAGCTGCACATTATGGTCTTGAAGCGACTGTGGAAGAAATGCGTGATACCATGGTGACGCTTTTGGGAGATGTGGCAACAAATTATGTTCAGTTGCGTGGTTGGCAACAAAAATTGTTGATTGTGCGGCAGATTGCTGCATCACAACGTAAAACATACGAATTAATACGCAGCAAATTAACAGCGGGTGGTGCTTCAGAGCTTGATGTTTCAAATGCAGAAGCACAAGTGGCTAATACAGAAGCAGATATAGTGCAGATGGAAACAAATTTGGCCATGAGCATTCATCGCCTTTCCGTCTTAACGGGGCGTGTGCCTACAGCGTTGCAAGATCTTTTACAGAAAAATGCCAAACATGCAACAATTCCGCAACCAAAATGGCCAATACCAGCAGGAATTCCTGCTGATATTTTGTTAACACGCCCCGATTTACGACGCGCTGAACGCCAATATGCGCAAGCAACAGCACGGATTGGTCAACGTGAAGCAGAGCTCTATCCATCACTTACTTTAACCGGTAGTATTTCAACAGCAACAGAGACAATCAGCCAATTATGGAAAAGTTCAACAATTGGCTGGTCTTTTGGACCAGGGCTTCGTTTGCCTTTGTTTAATGGGGGGCAGATCATGGCTTCTGTGGCGGTCGCACGTGCACAGCGCGATCAGGCTTTTGTAGCATATCGTGCTGCTGTGTTGACAGCGTTAGAAGATGTGGAAAATGCGTTGGTAAGATTAACAAAAGAACATCAACGTTTAGAAAAGCTTATCGTTGCAAACAAAGCTTCTTGGCACTCTTTACAACTTTCACGCAGCCTGTTTGAAAATGGGAATACCAGCTTCCTCGAATTGTTAAATGCTAATCGCTCTTATTATTCTGCACAAATGGCGCTTAAAGATAGCCGTATTTCTTTGGTTACTCAATATATTGCGCTGATGAAGGCATTGGGTGGTGGCTGGGATGGTGTTGTTGATGTATCACGTCCAGAAATTGTTGATGGTGCGCCACGTTCGCGTACAAAGGTAGGGCAATGAAAAAAAAATCCATAAAAAATTTTATTACAAAACGTAAAAAACTTTCTTTATTTTTGACCGTTATGTTCCTTATTGTTTTATTATGGTTGCGGTCTCTTTTTTTTGGAACATCAACACCGGTTTATATAACAGCAGCGGTGAAACGTGGTAATATCGAGGAAAGTGTTTTAGCTTCTGGTCTTGTGCGTCCTTATCGGTTGGTGGCTGTTGGTGCACGTGCAACAGGGCGTGTGGTGGCTATGCATGTTGTCCCTGGCAGTGTTGTCAAACAAGGCGATCTGTTAGCAGAAATTGATCCAACAGATCAGGAAAATGATCTGAAAAGAAAAAAGGCAGCCTTATCTCATTATTATGCGAATTTGGTAGAACAAGAAGCCTACCTTTCTCTTGCGCAGAAAAATTTAGAGCGTCAAAAAGAAATGATTAAGTTACATGCAACTTCACGGGCCGACCTCGATGAGGCTACAACACAGGTGAAAATACGCGAGGCCCAAATTGCACAGCTTCGTCAGCAGATTATACAAGCACAAATTGATGTAGACAGTGCAGAGGTCAATTTAGGCTATACCCGCGTGACGGCTCCTTCGGCGGGAACAGTTTTAGCAACCGTTGTTGAAGAGGGGCAAAATGTGAATGCGGTTCAGTCGGCACCAACGATTGTTATTTTGGGTGATTTGTCCAAAATGACAATAAAAGCACAAATTTCAGAAGCTGATATTCTTAAAGTGCAGGCGGGGCAGCCTCTATATTTTACGGTCTTGGGCAATGCACAACGTCGCTATGAGGGAATCTTAGAAAGGGTAGATCCGGCTCCTGAAGAAATTCGCGCTGATGTGAGTATTAATCCTGGCATGGTGGGTGGGTCGAGCGCTCTCATAGCATCGGCTATTTATTATAATGGGGTTGTGCACGTGGACAATGCGGACAATTTTTTGCGAACTTATATGACTGCGCAAGTTCATATTGTCTTAGGGCGTGCCGAAAACGTTTTATTGGTGCCAAGTGATGCTTTGCGTGATGAGACAAAAGAACGGACAGCATGGGTTTCTGTTTTGGAAGGGAAAGATAAAGTGGTGGCAAAACAAGTGACCGTGGGGCTTAATAATAAAGTGATGGCTGAGATTGTTTCAGGACTTGATGAGGGAGAGGTGGTTATCACAGGTTCGCATGATGGAGTGATGCCTAGTATCCCTAGTGAACATAATGCAGATGAGAACTAAAGCATGAAAGCAGAACAAGCAGAGGCTGTCCTCGTTTTGGAAAATATTGTGCGCAATTTTCCCGCCGGTGAGACATTTGTTACCGTTTTGAAAGATATCAATCTTACCATCAAGCGTGGTGAAATGGTAGCAATTGTGGGGGCTTCCGGTTCAGGAAAATCCACTTTGATGAATATTCTAGGCTGCCTTGATCGACCAAGTTCTGGCCGTTATTGGATTTCAGGCAAAGAAACAGCTCTCCTTTCTGCGGATGAATTATCTGCTTTACGGCGCAATCATTTTGGATTTATTTTTCAGCGCTATCATTTGCTTAATGAATTAACGGCACTTGGCAATGTTGAAATTCCAGCTATTTATGCAGGATGTGCACCAAGCTTGAGAAGAAAACGTGCAAAAGACCTTTTAACACGCTTAGGTATGGAAGATCGAATAAATCATCGTCCAAATCAACTCTCAGGCGGCCAACAACAACGTGTTTCTATTGCTCGTGCCTTGATGAATAATGCAGAGGTTATTCTTGCCGATGAACCAACCGGTGCGTTAGACAAACAAAGTGGTCAGGAAGTGTTGCGTATTTTGGATGAGCTTCATCAAGAAGGGCGTACCATTATCATTGTCACGCATGATATGCAGGTGGCTGAAAGAGCACAGCGTATTATCGAAATTAGTGATGGAGAAATTATTGCGGACAATGTGTCAAAGGGTACAAAAAATAAAATAAATGTTCAACCTCTTCAGGAAAAACAAAATTTAAAAGATCAAAAAAAATTGGGCTTTTTTCGTTCGTTTGCTGAACGGTTTCGTGAAGCATTTGTTATGGCGTTGTTGGCCATGAATGCCCACCGAATGCGAACTTTTTTAACAATGCTTGGGGTGATTATCGGTATTAGTGCGATTATTGCTATGGTGGCTTTGGGAAATGGTACCCGGGAAAGAATTATGGAAAACTTTAAAAGTTTGGGGTCCAATACATTAACCATTTTGCCTGGAAAAAGCCTCTCTGATCCACAAGCAGAGAAAATAACCAGTTTGGTGGAAGCGGATGCAAATGCTCTCTCTGGATTGCCCTATATTGCTGGTGTAACACCTCAAATTTCAGCAAGCTCTATTATACGTTCTGGTGCTGTTAAAGCTAATGCTATCATTGCTGGGGTGGGAGAACAATATTTTCAGACACAAGGACTGAAAGCTGTTCAAGGGAGATTGTTTGATCAGAAAAGTGTGCATGAGCGAGCCGTTGATCTCGTGATCGAAAAAGAGGCAGTTGCTGTGCTTTTTCCTCATCGTCATGAGGATCCTATAGGGAAAGTCGTTCAGTTGGGTAATGTTCCGGTGCGTATTATTGGGGTGGTAGATCCGCAACATATGGGAGAAGGTACCTCAACTACGTTGCAGGTTTATTTGCCTTACACAACAGTGCAAACGCGTTTTCTTGGCACAACACAGGTTCGGGCAATTACCGTTAAAATTGCTGAAAATGTCGATGCACATTTAGCAGAAAAGATGGTAAAACGTTTTCTTACTATGCGTCATGGTGGAGAAGATTTCTTCATCAGAAGTTCAGCATTCTTTCGTGAGCGTATTATGGAAAGTACGCGTATCTTAACGCTTTTAGTCTCTTCTATTGCCGCTATTTCATTGATTGTGGGTGGTATTGGGGTGATGAATATTATGTTGGTTACTGTTTCTGAGCGGATCAATGAAATTGGGGTTCGTATGGCAGTTGGCGCGCGCCAAAGTGATATTTTGCAGCAATTTCTCATTGAAGCCATTTTAGTTTGTGTCATTGGCGGTGGTTTGGGAATTCTCTTTGGGCTTTCTATTGGTGGTTTGTTTTTGCTCTTTAAAGCGTCTATCCACTTGGTTTACACACTTGAGTCAATTATCATCTCTCTTACTTTTTCAACACTTATTGGGATATGTTTTGGGTTTTCGCCCGCACGGCAAGCTTCACGACTTGACCCTGTTGTTGCTCTCTCACGGGATTAAGTTTCGATAAATTGTTGCAAGTATAATTGTAGTGTGTGTATTGAGGCGGATTTTGATCTATGGTGTCAATATAACAACTTGAATTGTATGTACAGCACACACTCTTTGCCAGTTGTATGGTTGTAGGGATAGCCGATATGAAGTCATTAAAAAGAGACGTTTAGCGGCCTCAATAAAAAGCGTGAGGCTGTAGGGAACATTTCGTTTTCATGAGATAATCAGTATGATGAGGGAGATGTCTTTTCTGTTACTGTTTAAGTGTGGTGATGAGAGCTTACAATGTGATTTTTGCGAGATTCCTATACAAGAAGATAAAGGAAAATCGTGCAGGGGACATCTTTAGTGATAAATCTTCACTACCGATTTTCTTGGGTCAGGAAGCTTTTGTGATAAGATAAATTCCTTTTTCATGATTTTGGAAATCAAACCAACACTAAAAATAGTATATGATAAATCATCGTCGTTACTTAGGTAAAACGCTTTAAATCCTTTAAATTATAATTAGTTAACGTTATGGGGCTGTTGAGCATCTCGTGGAAAATATACATATTTTTGTGTTTTTCGTATTTTCGTTCGTTATGAGTTGTTACGATTCTGTAAAGGCTTTAGCCTTATAGAGCTCATTTTCAAAGAGAAGATTGTAAGGAAAATAGGTCATTTTATTGTATCTGTGTCATCAGAAATTTATCATCTTTAAAAAGTATATGCGTTCTAAGGGGCGTTATAGGGTGTTATACAAAATCATTTGAAGGTCATGAGACACTATAGAGTTTTTTTATTTATAATTCATAGATTTTATAGAGATGAGAAAAAGTACGAAGATTACTTTGTTGCATGTCCCTTTCTTTTCAGTAATCAAATGCGAAAAAATTATTTTTGCTTTAATATGTGCATAAGCTGTCGTAAGTGAAGTTTATGCGGAGAGGCGCTTTTTATTTTGAGAAAAAATTTTCAAATAAATAATTTTAAATTTTTATGTAAGAATTGGTCTTAAAAGCAATTAATATGAGAGATTCGCTTGAATATAGTTTGTGCTACGAAAAGCTTGCCTCACAAATTTTAAAAAGCAATATGAAAAGATTAGAATACCGTTCTTATGTAGACTTGGAGTGTTTTGATATATTGAAAGGCAAGAATACGGATTTGGTTGATCTGTTGTATCATACTTTCATCACCACTTTTTTTTACAGGATAAGCAATGAAATTAATATCAGGCATTAAGTATTTCAGTTCACGCATCGAACGCCACATATGATAATCATGGGTGACGATATAAAGGGTTTTATAGTGGTGTTTTTTTATCCAAGCAGCACTTTCTTCCGCATTGCCTTTGGTATTTGTGGCTTTGTGGCCGATATCAACACAACAGGTAAAGAGTTGGGGCGTGATATGTGTGCTATGCATAAAACTTTTCAGATTGGTGGTTGTGTTGACTCCACTGATCAAAAGCCGTGAACCAAGACCCTTTTGTAAAAGATTAAGCCCTGTCTCTATGCGTTTTTCTCCTCCTGTCAGAACAATGATGGCATCTGCTTTCGGTAAAGGATGGGGTGGTTGAAGACGTTCGGTTTTTTCAGAAAAAATAACAAAACCAATACAGAAAAGCAGAACAATGATTAAAAGCAATAATGCTGTGAGTGGAAAATAGCGAAACAAGCGGCGCAATAGATTGCCTATGCTACGCTTTTTTACAGACAATTCTGGGGTATCTTGCATCAGTGAGTTCGAATTATAGAAATCGTGAATCATAATATTAAAAGAGGCCGTTTTCACATTGATCCATTTTTTTAAGTTGTGCGAGAATAGTCATGCGGTTTGTCAGCGTGGTAAGAAAAGAAACAAAAATTATAAGACAAATGATTTTTCCATAAGGAAGAGAACTTATGGAAAGATGTCCAAATAAGGCAGTTATTTGGCTCGCTTCTACTTTCCCTAGATTATAGTTTGTCCAAAAGGCAAAGACAATAAATAAAAATGTGCTTGTGATACCACCATATAATGCACCACGAAGTGCAGTTTTAAAAAAATGCCAATCAAATTGTCGTGCAATGAAAAGCGTTTCAGTACCAAGGAAATATAACACATTGATAATATATGCATTCTCTGCCAATGCATTGCGTGTGGCAAAGATAACCGTGAGTATCAGTGAGCCTAGAACCAATATTAAAATCGCAAAACCAATCAAAATAGTGGTGTGTGCCATGGTGGAAAAACGATTGACCCAAACACGGTGATCATCAAATTGACCTCCTGGAATTTGCGTCTTGATAGCCTGACTGATGGCACGAAAATCAATTTCTGCATGCTCGTTTAGGGTGACGATGATAAGGCGGGGAAGGGGCAATTCATTGATACTTATATTCGTTCCAAGCCATGGCTCAAGCAATTTTTCAGTGGCTGTTTGGTCAACAATTGTGGCATCTTCTACACCAGGAAATGTTTTGGCTAATTTAACCGCATCCTGAAGGTTTTTTTCAATATCAACATTTTCCATGGGGCGTATTTGAATGGTTGCTTCATAGCTAATTTGATGACTCCAACTGTTCGCGGCACGCTGGACTAAATCAACGCCTATCAATGTGAGACTTGAAAGAAATGTCATAATAGCAATCACCGCAACCAATGCTTGCCCAGAAATATTGCTGCTGGGAATAATAGCCGTGGTGTTTTGGGGATTGCTTCTAAAAATAGGGAAAGACTTATTCATGAATTGTCATCCGTCCATTGTGGAGAAGCATACGCCGTGCTGCGACTTGTTCCATCAGGGCAATATCATGGGTGGCAATGACAACAGCGGTGCCAAAACGGTTTAATTCAATAAATAAACGGAGCAGGCGTTTTGCCAAAGGTGGATCAACATTTCCTGTTGGTTCATCAGCAAGCAAAATTTCAGGTTGATCAATGAGTGCGCGCGCAATCGCTACCCTTTGTTTTTCTCCACCAGAGAGAACTGGTGGTAAAACATGAATATGATCTCCAAGACCTACCCAACAGAGAAGATCTTCCACTTCACTGCGATAGGTCGATTCTTCTTGCCCTTTAATGCGTAAGGGTAAAGAGACATTTTCATAAGTGGTCATGTGATCAAGAAGACGAAAATCTTGAAAAACAACGCCAATACGCCTTCGTAATGCAGGAAGTTCTTGCCGTTTGAGCAATGCTGTATCATGACCAAATAAATCAATGTGACCACGCGTTGGTTTGAGCGCCAAAAACATCAAACGCATCAACGATGTCTTACCTGCTCCAGAGGCACCAGTAAGAAATTGAAATGAGCCAGCAGGAATATGAAAACTAATATCACGAAGAACCTCTGGCCCCATTCCATAGCGTAGACCAACATTTTCAAAATGAATCACTTTTCGCTACCACTTCTGCTTTTATCGTGTATCACTCTCAGGACTTTTACTCCTTTTGTTTTTAACCTTGTCCATACTTCACAACAGATAATATTTCTCTTTTGTACTTGAGAAATATTGTCTGTTAAGAATATCATCAATTATTCTATCTCTTTTAATTGTATCTTTTTTTATGATTTTAGCAAGAATTCCAAGGTGTTTCTAGCAGAAACATGATAACCATTATTCTTGTTTTTAAAAGTGGTTCACATTCATCTTACGCGCTTTGTGGTGGGTAAAGTTTATACATTTTTGTTTCAGTATGCGTTAAAATGTATCTTTTATAATTTTCATCTTTATTGTTTTTTATGAGTTATGGCAAAAACTCTTTGTTTTCAAAAATATTGAAAGTCTCTTTGTTGTTTTTTTCTTTTGCTAAAATAAATTGATTTATAAGAATAATTTGTCATTTTACATTTGATAAATTGATAAAAAATTTTGCAGACAGTAAAATTTACCCATACTAAGTTTTTTGATCATGATGATAAACTCTTCTGTTTGCACCTTATGGGGGATGTGTGTGGATAAAAGGATCTGAAGAGTCCATATGCTCTTATAAAGGATTTTGATATAAAAGCAGTGGCAATATTTTGCTTTGATAAAGAGAATAAGGGGGCTGGTTTGGATTTTTACCGGGGGCTTTAGCAGAAATACTAGAACTATTTGAGCAGAAAGGCTAAAGCCCACCGGTGATATGATGCGTTAAACAATCGTTTCTTTATTTTGGCGATTGGCAATAAGATCATCAACGACTTGTGGTTCGGCAAGGGTCGAAGTATCTCCTAAATTATCAAAATTATTTTCAGCAATTTTTCGCAAAATCCGTCTCATAATTTTTCCTGAGCGCGTTTTGGGCAACTGAGGGGCAAATTGGATTTTATCCAATATGGCAATGGAGCCTATTTCCTTTCTGACATGCTTAATAAGCTCGTTATGCAACTCTTCACTTGGTGCTGTTCCTTCCATGAGGGTGATAAAACTGTAGATTCCTTGCCCTTTAATGGCATGAGGATAGCCAACAACAGCGGCTTCTGAAACAGCAGGGTGAGAAACAAGTGCTGATTCAATTTCTGCTGTTCCTAGTCTGTGTCCAGAGACATTGAGAATGTCATCAACCCGTCCTGTAATCCAGTAATAGCCATCGCTATCGCGTCTACAGCCATCGCCTGTAAAATATTTTCCTTTATAGAGAGAAAAATAGGTTTCAATAAAGCGATCATGGTCATTATAGAGGGTGCGCATTTGTCCTGGCCATGAGTCAATAATGCAAAGATATCCTTCTGTCTCACCTTCCAAAATATTTCCTTGCTCGTCGATGATTTGCAGTTGTACTCCGAAAAAAGGACGTGTGGCGGAACCTGCTTTCAGCGGGGTGGCACCGGGGAGGGGGGTGATCATATGCCCTCCTGTTTCTGTTTGCCACCATGTATCAAGAATAGGACAGTGATTGTTGCCAACCGTATGATAAAACCATTCCCATGCTTCTGGATTAATCGGTTCGCCCACCGTTCCTAGCAGACGCAAAGATGTTCTTTTCGAGCGTTCAACCAATGCATTTCCCGCTCCCATTAAGGCGCGAATAGCCGTTGGTGCGGTGTAGAATATATTGACTTGGTGTTTATCAACAATTTCCCAGAATCTGCCTTTGTCAGGAAAGGTTGGTGTGCCTTCAAACATTAATGTGGTAGCGCCATTGCATAAGGGACCATAAACTAAGTAAGAATGCCCGGTAATCCAACCAATATCAGCGGTGCACCAGTAAATTTCACCCGGATGATAATCAAAAACATATTGATGGGTTATCGCAGCATAAACAAGATAGCCCGCTGTTGTGTGCAAAACACCTTTGGGTTTGCCCGTCGAGCCTGAGGTATAAAGAATAAAAAGGGGATCTTCAGCATTCATTTGTTCTACAGGACAGTCTGTTTTTGCATGGGGTATTTCCTCATGGTACCAAAAATCCCGTCCCTCTACCCAATTAATTGGTCCGCAGGTCCGTCGTATGACCATGACTTGGTCCACATGCACGTTTTGCCGAGCAGCAATCTCAATGGCATGGTCCACATTGTCTTTTAAGTAAATCCGTTTTCCACCACGCAAGCCGTGATCAGCGGTAATGATGAAGGTCGATTCACAGTCAACAATGCGTCCTGCTATTGCCTCAGGAGAAAAGCCAGCAAAAATCACCGAATGAATGGCACCAATGCGGGCGCAAGCGAGCATGGCATAGGCGGCTTCGGGAATCATGGTTAAGTAAATGGTGACTTTGTCACCTTTTTTGACGCCGTGGTCTTTTAAGATATTGGCAAAACGGCAAACATGTTCATGAAGTTCGTTATAGGTTATTTTTTTATCGTGATAAGGATTATCTCCTTCCCAGATCAGGGCAATTTTATCACCATGGGTTTTTAGGTGGCGATCAATGCAATTATAGGCAACATTTGTTATTCCATCCTCGTACCATTGAATCGAGACATCACCATGAAAAGACGTATTTTTTACTTTTGTAAAAGGCTTAAACCATTCAATACATTGACCATGTTTTGCCCAGAAGCTTTCTGGATCATTGATGCTTTCCTGATACCACTGTTGATAGGTTTCCTCGTTGATGAGAGCAGTTTTTTTAATATCTTCTGATATTGGATAGATTTTTTCAGACATATGTTCCCTCTTTTCATTTACTATAGGGAAAAATCAGCCACTATATTTTTTAGGCAAAACTTCCCCGTAAGCTTTTCATTTTGAGAGTAGATTAAATGACAAAAATTGAAATAGTCAATTTTTAAAATCTGATGTGATAATATTAAAGAGGGGATTTTGTGTTGCTTTGAGGTACTTCAATGCAACAAAGCCTTGTCGTATAGAGCTTTTTATAAAAGCATAAAGACATTTAAAAATATCCTAGGAGAGGGAATGAGAGTGCTTTCTTTATGAGAATATTTTTTATTTTGTACGCATTCGTTTTAAAAGAATAAATTTACTAAAATTAATATAAACTAAAATATCTACGCAAAAAATCAGAGATGAATACGCAAAGAATCAGAAATAAAGAACATGATAACTGACGATAATGCCATTAGAATAGACAATTTCCAACCCATACCACTGAGTACTTTAAAAGGAATGGCAATTATAGGAGTTATTATAATGAGCATGAAAAATAGTCTTACAATTTCAGAATAAATATCCATTATAACAAAACCCTAGTTATACTATATGAGATTAGTAGATACCTCTAAAAATTATTTTTTTTAGTGTTATCGCAACTCATCTAATAAAGATTAATATAAACCAAAGTACCTACACAAACTATCCAAAATAAGGAGCACAACTCCTCCCGATAATGATGTTATGATAGCTAACTTCCAACTCCGACCACAGCATACTTTGATAATAGTAGTATAGAGAGAGACAAATACAACAAACATGCAAAACATTCTTATTATTTCATAATGAATATTCATTATAACAAAATCCTGATTATAAGATGTGCTCCATAGTAGATATCTCTAAAAATTATTTTATCCATAGATATAGATAATTAACTTTAGTGTATTTACAAAATTATCAATTTCAGAGATATCTTTGTTGCTATTCTCTATAAATTAGAACCAACACTCATGAGCTTTCTCGATGAACCCCCAACCAAAACCTCCTATGAATCCCGTTGTAAAACCTGCAACTCCAGCTGAAAATGCACCTGCTGGTCCTCCAGTTATACCACCCAGAACTGCTCCGCCTAATCCTGCTTGCACCCCTGTGTTGAAGCCTTGTGAATTCATGTGAGACATAAAATCATTAACGCTACAAGCACTTCCATAAACAGGTGTTGAATCATGTATAGTATAAGTTAAACTTGGAGGAAAATTTTTTATGTTACTCCTCCTTAATTATCTCTCTTAAAAAATAGTATCATTCTGATACACTTCAAATTGATATCATGTGTTTTAGAGAACTATCAAGCATAATTTTTAAACTTATCAATAAAAATAATGCTTATGTTATTTGTACATGAAATTATTCTTCTTAATAAGATAAGAATATTATTTATAATAATTTAACTTAATAAGAAATAACTAACTGTTTTTTATTAAATTTAGTTTAAAATTAGAGGTGTTTTTCTTTTTATTTACAAAAATAACAAAGAAATATATTTATAATTGAATCCAATTGTGTTGTTATTGTTTGTACCTATTATGCATGGGGGGATATGCTTTTTTAGCGATTGCCGTGTGCATTTTGCCCTTTTCAGTGCGTAGAAAGCTTCTATGCTATGTTTATGATTGTTCTCATGCCGGTTAGTATGGATCTTAATGTTCTCTTGGGCATTTAAGAGGCTTATTGAACCAAGCAGCTTGCATTAAAATGTGGGTGCTGATTGATGTTTTAATCCTCTCTTCGTGTGTTTTATGCCATTGGCGTGTGGGGAAATTGTTTACATATATCTGAGAAGTTGAGAGAATTGGCAGTTTTAACGAGAATTATCGCGATATCCGTGCTGGATATTTTGTTGTTTATTATTTCTCTTATGGCTCTCTTTACCCATTTGTGTACATTTCTCCTTTCTTATTTTGCTTTGGTTCAGTTGTTTCTTGTGGGATGTTGGTGGGTTGGCTCTCAGAGAGGGTTTTGCAAGAGCCCATGCGGGATTTCAGAGCTAAATTGTGGAGTCGTTGTATGTACTGGGGATATGTTGGAGAACATGTCTATGGAAAGCTTTGAAAGACCGGCTTTTTTGTTTGTGGGGAAAAGGAAGATAGGAGTTTTTCTGCCGGAATTGTCCTTGTTATTGAGGAAAATATTTTTTCTCATTTCTGTTGTTTTTGGTTTGTGGTCGGGTTTTTAATGGAAATGGATTATATGAAGGGGGAATGAGTTTATGAGAGATAATTGCTTTACACAGGGCGTTCTCCAAATAAAGCAGAGCCAATGCGAAGGATGTTAGCGCCAAATTGCAGGGCTGTTTTAAAGTCATTAGACATGCCCATGGAAAGCTTTGGGAGCCCTGCTTGTTTTGCTAGTTTTGCTAAGAGGGCGAAATAGGGACCGGGATTCTCCTCGATAGGAGGGATGCCCATTAGACCAATGATATCAAGTCCATAGAGATTTTTACACTGAGCAACAAAAGGGATCACTTCTTGTGGAGCAATACCGCTTTTTTGCGGCTCTAAGCCGATATTGACTTGAACATAGCAGGGGAGATGTCTTTGTTGTTTTTGCATTTCTTCTGCCAAGCTTTTGGCTATTTTTTCACGATCAACGGTTTGAATAACATCAAAAATTTTGACAGCTTGTGCTGTTTTGTTTGATTGTAAGGGACCGATAAGGTGAAGTTCAATATTTTTAAATTGTTGACGCAAGATGGACCATTTTTCAGCAGCTTCTTGCACGCGGTTTTCTGCAAAGAGAGTTTGACCTGCTTGTAAAAGAGGACGTATATTCTCTACAGCAACAGTTTTTGAAACAGCAAGAAGTTGTATCTCTTGTGGGGAGCGGTGATATTCTTTGCATGTTTGAGTAATGTCTTTTTGTAGATTTTTCCATGCTTCAAGGGAAGGTTCAAGCGGGGTGGCGTGTGTGTTCATCTTTTCGTACTTCGTCTTTTTTATTCAGTGATTATGTTGTTCTTTGTAAAATACTTCGTAAAATATTGATGGAAAATGTTGACGATGAGATTAATCCATGGTCAAGCATAATAAAACAAGTTTTTTAGTTCAATTTTGTAAAAGAGTATCATAGAAATGACGATTGAACATCATAAGTTAGGTGAACGCTATAATCCACGTGCCCGTGAACAAAGGTGGCAAGCGATTTGGGATGAAAAGAAAATTTTTCAGACTGTGGGGAATGAGAGTCGTGAGAAATATTATGTTTTGGAAATGTTTCCTTATCCTTCTGGGCGCATTCACATGGGGCATGTGCGCAATTATGCCATGGGAGATGTTGTTGCGCGCTATAAACGTGCAAAGGGCTTTAATGTGCTTCATCCTATGGGGTGGGATGCTTTTGGTATGCCTGCTGAAAATGCGGCTATGCAAAATAAGGTGCATCCCAAAACTTGGACCTATCAAAATATTGCCGTGATGCGTGGGCAATTAAAGCAATTAGGGCTTTCAATAGATTGGACACGAGAATTTGCTACTTGTGATGTGGATTATTATCATCGCCAGCAAATGCTATTCCTTGATTTTTATCAAAAGGGGTTGGTGGCGCGCAAAGTGGCTAAGGTCAATTGGGATCCCGTTGACCAAACTGTCTTAGCAAATGAACAGGTTGTTGATGGACGGGGTTGGCGTTCTGGCGCGTTGGTTGAACAACGGGAATTGACGCAGTGGTTTTTCAAAATTAGTGATTTTAGTGAAGAGTTACTGGCAGGGCTTGAAGAGCTTGAACAGTGGCCCGAAAAAGTCCGCATTATGCAAAAAAATTGGATTGGTAAGTCACAAGGGCTCTTGATTCGTTGGGCGTTGAAGCCGACAGAGGGAGCCGATGAGGTTTGTCAGTCCTTTGATGAGGTTGTCTGTTATTCAACACGGCCTGATACACTGTTTGGCGCTTCTTTTTTAGCACTTTCTGTCGATCATCCCATTGCTCAAGCTCTTGCACAAAAAGACAAAGCACTGGGCGCTTTTATTGACAATTGTCGCAGTGGTGGAACAACAACTGCAGCACTTGAAACTGCTGAAAAACAAGGTTTTCTCACATCGCTTTTGGCTGTTCACCCTTTTGATGCGACGGTGCATATTCCCGTTTATATCGCTAATTTTGTGTTGATGGACTATGGAACGGGAGCTGTTTTTGGCTGTCCTGCCCATGATCAGAGAGATTTCGATTTTGCTCGTAAATATAATCTTCCTGTGCAAGCGGTGGTTTTGCCTTCAGGAGTTGAGAAAGAAGAGTTTGTCATTACTGACACGCCTTATGTTGGTGATGGGGTGATGATCAATTCTAGCTTTTTGGATGGTTTGACACCACAAGAAGCTTTTGAAGAAGCAGCCAAAAGGCTTGAGAAACAAATGCTTCATGGGCAGCCTCAGGGGAAAAAAACCGTGCAATTTCGTTTGCGGGATTGGGGGATTTCACGTCAACGTTATTGGGGATGTCCGATACCCATGATCCATTGTACGTCTTGCGGGGTAGTGCCTGTGCCGCGTGCCGATTTGCCTGTTGTATTGCCTGATGATGTCACTTTTGAGCAGCCGGGAAACCCTCTTGTGCGCCATGAAAGGTGGCAAGCTGTTGCTTGTCCTGTTTGCGGTCAACCTGCCAAACGCGAAACTGATACCATGGATACCTTTGTGGACTCTTCTTGGTATTATGCACGTTTTACGGCTCCTTTTGCACAAGAGCCCGTAGACCCACAAGCGATAAGAGAATGGTTGCCTGTGCAACAATATATCGGCGGAATTGAACATGCGATTCTTCATCTTCTCTATGCGCGCTTTTTTATGCGCGCCATGAAATTAATGGGCTATGTGTCGGTGGATGAGCCTTTTAAGGGGCTGTTTACTCAAGGCATGGTGGTGCATGAAACTTATCGGGATGAGAAGGGCTGGGTTTCACCAGAAGAGATTTCGATTGTGGAAAAGGATGGCAAGCGGCGCGCTTATAAATTAATTGATCAGAGTGAAGTGACGATTGGTTTGATTGAAAAAATGTCAAAATCAAAAAAGAATGTCGTTGATCCTGATGATATTATTGCATCCTATGGAGCCGATACTGTGCGTTGGTTTGTGTTGTCTGATTCTCCTCCTGAGCGGGATGTTATCTGGACAGAATCGGGTGTTGAAGGTGCACATCGTTTTGTGCAACGCGTTTGGCGTCATGTGGCTTTGAGTGCTCCACTGTTAAGAAACGTGACGTCCTGTGCCGGGAAACAGGGGGAGGCTTTGCAACTCTCAAAGATTGCGCATAAAACACTCTATGCTGTGGAAGATGATTTAGAAAAATTTGCCTTTAATCGGGCTATTGCACGCCTTTATGAACTCTTGAATATTATGGCACCTTTGTTAAGTAAGGTGGCAGATGTTGAGGACGAAATGAAGGCGGCTTTGCGCCAAGCAGTGGATTTTTTCCTTGCCATGATTGCGCCTATCATGCCGCATTTGGCGGAAGAATGTCATGCTGCTTTAGGAGAGGAAACTTTAATGTCTGAGCTTGCTTGGCCGGTTTATGATCCCGCATTAACCGTTGAGGACTGCTATAGTTTGCCGGTACAGATTAATGGTAAAAAACGCGGTGAGGTCACTGTGCCAGCAACAGCGACTCCAGCAATGATTGAAGAAGCCGTCTTGGCGCTTGATTTTGTAAAGGCGCATTTGGGCGAAAAATCAGTGAAAAAAATGATTGTTGTTCCACAAAGGATTGTCAATGTCGTGCTTTAAGCGTTGTATTTTTGTAAGTTTGGCAGGTTTGTTAACCCTTTTGTGTGGATGCAAAGTTGAACCGCTTTATCGTCAGGTGTCGCAGATTTCAACAATAGATTCTATTTCTGCGCCGTTATCAGGAAAACAATCTTTGGGACTTTCTGAAAAGTTGGCAAGCATTGTCATTGCAGAACCTTCAGATCGTTTTGGTCAATTGGTGCGTAATCATTTGTTGTTTCTTCTTTATGGGAACGGCAGTAAGCCTTCTGCTCCCGCTTATCAATTAACATTGCAAACATCCACGTTTACAAGAAAATCTGTACAGATAGAAGTTGATCGCGATAGAAAAAGAGAAGGACGGCCTTCCGTTGGAACTGTGGTGGGAAAAGCTTCCTATATCTTGCAAGATATGAAAAATATGCCCGTTGGCAGTGGTATAGGAACGGTGAGTGCGTCTTTTGAACGGTTGCGCCAAGAATATGCAACAATGCAAGCAGAAGAAGATGCGCAGAGGCGTGTGGCTGAGGAGTTGGCCGAACAACTTCTCATGTTGCTTTCAAGAGATTTGGCAAAAGGTTAAGTGCTCTTTTTTCCAGTGTTTAAGGAAGATACATGGCTCTTTATCTGTTGAGGGAGGTGGCTACCAGTAAGGGAGGTGGTTGCCAGCGCTTCTCAGATTGCTGGTGGGATATTGGAGGATATTTAAGAAACAGTACGGGGGATAGTTGCAACAGAGCTCTCAGAGTATGGGGGGCTTCTTTATGCATGGTTATGCTAAGAGTATATCATGCAAGAAACTGTCAACAAAGGTCAGCTTGATAAAGGCACGTGGGAGCGTATTATTGGAGAAGCTAGTGGCACAGATTTTTGTGTTGCTTTGAGCTCTTGCAACATATTAAGCGATATTTTGTCCCGTTTTTTTCCAGTCTTCAAGGAAGATTTGCAAGCCTTTATCGGTTAGAGGATGTTTTACCAGTGCCTTTAAGATGGCTGGTGGGACAGTTGCAACATCTGCACCGCTTAGTGCCGCTTCTTTGACATGGTTAACGGTGCGGATGGAAGCTGCCAAAATTTGTGTTGTAAAGTTATAGTTATCATAAATTGTGCGAATTTCATGCAGCAGTGCAATGCCATCACTTCCACAATCGTCGATTCTGCCCACAAATGGTGAAATGAATGTTGCACCTGCTTTGGCAGCAAGTAAGGCTTGATTGACAGAAAAGCAAAGGGTGAGGTTGGTTTTAAATCCTTGTTTTGTCAAAGCGCTACAGGCTTTTAATCCATCAAATGTTAAGGGAAGCTTGATGCAGATATTGTCGGCAATTTTGGCTAAAACAGCTGCTTCTTTCATCATATCTTCAAATTCTGTTGCTGTAACTTCAGCAGAAACAGGTCCAGTGACGAGGCTACAGATTTCTTTTGTTACGTCAAAAATATTGCGTCCTGATTTTAAGATGAGTGAGGGATTGGTGGTGACACCATCAACAAGATTTAAATTTTGTAATTCTCGGATTTCTTCAATATTGGCACTGTCCACAAAAAACTTCATATCCCATCTCCTTGGTTGTTCGCTCTTGTACTCAAAGCTTTGGATGTTTTACCCTCGTTTTTGTTATGCGCTATTGTTTATGGCAAAAGCAAGAGGGTGTATGGCAATCTTATAGAATAAGCGACAGCATAAATTGGCAAGGGGGCAAAAATTCGCTGTTGGATAAGAAAATCAAGTGAAGGAAAAAATAAAAGAAAGGAGAATCAATGTGGGAAGGGGCAGCTCGTGTTTGCTGTCTCCTTACTAGAATGCTTAATCATTATAGCGTTCTATTTTTTATAGAGTGTGAAGTTCATTTTTTAATGTATTTGTCAATGATGGGAATGTGTGAAAAAGTTTGGGAAATAAGAGTGAAAGAAATGGGATCAATCTTTTTTATATCCGTATCAAAAGGCGGTCCACGAAAATATTATTGCGCAAATATTAAAGGTGAAAACACTCATTTTATAAAAGGACTGGTATAAAGTTGCTGTGGAAAATAATGGAATCTGTCACAGAGAGGAAAATTGTTTTCCTCGGGATATTTTTTGCTAGGTGTGCTTATTGTTCTTGAATTTTATCTGCTCTGGAGGAAGCATAATTCTTTGCGGGATCTATGGTTTTTTACGATTTGGTGATGGCTGGTGGAGTGGTTAAAGGGGGGCCGAGCTGGAATGGTAAGAGCAACAAAAGATTCTTTATAAGAAGATCTGCAGTAGAGACATTGTTTATATAAAAGATTTGTATATTGAGACAAAAAATGAAGCCAAATGTGACAGAAGATGTGAGAGAGAGAAAAATTGTTGCAGTTTTGGTGCCTCTTCCTGTTGCGCATGCCTACAGTTATGAGGTTCCACCCTCTATGGCATGTGAGGTTGGTTCTTTTGTTCGTGTTCCGGTGATGGGGCGCCAAGTTTGTGGTGTTGTGGTGGATGTTGGAGAACAGATTACAAAAGATGGGCAAGTTTCTGCATCTGTGGTGGGTAAAAAATTACGCTCTCTGCTTCATGTTTTTGATTGCCCGCCGTTGAAGGGCGAAATGATCACATTCTTGCGGTTTGTGAGCCGGTATACGATGACTCCTCTGGGGCTTGTTGCACGATTGGTTTTAGGGGTACCGGCTGCTTTAGAACCAGAAGAACCAATGCCTGGTTTGCGGTATCGTGGGGGAGATGTAGAGCGTTTAACACCAGCGCGTCTGCGGGTTTTGGAGTTGGTGCGTGATGGTGAGGTCTGGACGCGTTCTGGTCTTGCCCATGCAGCAGGAACTTCTGTTTCTGTGGTTGAAGGATTAAAAGCACTTGGGATCTTTGAAGAGGTTATGGTGCCACCACCAGCTCTTGTAGCGCCGCCCAATCCAGATTTTTGTCCTCCTCAGTTGGAGGAAGAACAGAGTGAAGCTGCGCGTCTTTTACGGGACGGTGTTTTGTCTTCTCAGTTTAAAGTTTTTTTGCTTGATGGCGTGACGGGATCAGGAAAAACAGAAGTTTATTTTGAAGCGGTTGCCCAAGCACTCACCAATGGCAAGCAGGTTCTCATTTTATTGCCGGAAATTGCTTTAACACAACAATTCTTAGATCGCTTTCATGCTCGCTTTGGAGCCGGAGCAGCCGAATGGCATTCCGATTTGGCACCGCGTCGTCGGGAACGTGTGTGGCGGCAGGTGGCAGAAGGGCGGGTGCGGGTCGTTGCGGGCGCGCGTTCGGCACTTTTCTTGCCCTTTCATGATCTTGGCTTGATTGTGGTTGATGAAGAACATGATACTGCTTATAAACAAGAAGAGCGCATTTTTTATCATGCGCGTGATATGGCGGTGGCACGGGGCTCTTTTGAGAATTTTCCTGTTATTTTATCCTCCGCAACACCTTCGATTGAAAGTCAGGCAAATGTTTTGTGGGGGCGTTATCAAAAGGTGCATTTGCCATCGCGCTTTCAAGCAGCCGCTCTTCCACAATTGCGGGCCATTGATATGCGCAAAGGAGGTGTGCAAAAGGGGCGTTTTATTTCCTTTGCTCTTGAAGCGGCTTTAAAACAAACACTTGAAAAAAGTGAACAAGCGCTGCTTTTTCTCAATCGTCGTGGTTATGCGCCTTTAACCTTGTGCCGTGTTTGCGGGCATCGCTTTCATTGTAGCGATTGTTCCAGTTGGCTGGTTGAGCATCGTGCCCAAGGGCTGCTTAAATGTCATCATTGTGGATATCATCAACCACTTCCAGAAGCCTGTCCTGAATGTGGCACACTAGACCATCTCGTGGCTTGCGGACCTGGTGTGGAAAGAATCGCCGAGGAAACACGACAACTGTTTCCTCAGGCACGGTTGTTGATTCTTTCAACGGATCTTAAAGGGGGGATTGGTCAGTTGCGGCGCGAATTGCAAGCCATTACGAATGGCGATGTTGACATTATTATTGGAACACAATTGGTCGCTAAAGGACATCATTTTCCTGGATTGTCCCTCGTGGGGGTTATTGATGCTGATCTTGGTCTTGCGAATGGCGATTTACGTGCGGGCGAGCGTACCTTCCAGCTTCTCTCTCAGGTAACTGGCAGGGCAGGGCGGATGGGAATAGAAAGTTTAGGGCTTTTGCAAACTTATCAGCCTGATCATCCGGTGATAAAAGCCCTCCTTTCACAAAAAAGTGAAGATTTTTATGTACATGAGATTGCGATGCGTGAGCATTATCATCTTCCACCTTATGGGCGCCTGGCTGCTTTGATTGTGTCTTCAGAAAAACGTCAAGCGGCAGAACATTATGCGCGGGCGTTACGCCAAGTTGCACCAAGGGTAAAAAATATTTCTCTTATGGGACCAGCAGAAGCGCCGCTGGCTCTTATTCGGGGACGTTATCGTTTTCGGCTTTTATTACAGGGGCAACGTTCCTTTGATATACAAGGCTTTATTCGTGCAATGTTTGCAGCTGCACCTAAAATGCCTAGTTCTGTTCGGGTGCAGATTGATATTGATCCACAAAGTTTTCTCTAAAAACACCATATAAGATGGAGGATTATATGGCATGGGGGTGTGCTTATTTAAAAATGCTTTGCAGTCTGCTTTTTTGATTGTGTCTTCAGAAATGTTAGGCGGCAGAACATTATGCGCAGGCGTTACGCCAAGCTGCACTAAGGGTAAAAAATATTTCTCTCATGGGACCAGTAGAAGCGCCGCTGGCTCTTATTCGGGGGCGTTATCGTTTTCGGCTTTTATTCCTTTTGTCTTTTTTGGGGCAACGTTCTTTTGATATACAAAGCTTTATTCGTGCAATGTTTGCAGCTGCACCTAAATGCCTAGTTCTGTTCGGGCTTGGGCTCACATGGACTAGTATTTTCTCAAAACAATACCCTCTAGCAGGGAGATTTGCTTTAAAAGTGCCTTTTAAAAGAAAAGAGTTGGTGGGATATTTTTAGATAAAGAGAGGAGATTAAAAAACGCCCCATTTCTTCCTTCTTTTAATGTGAATATCTGTTATTATTTCTTGCATATCAGTTTGAAATAACACATTTTTTCGGTAGCGGTAGCGGTAGCGGTAGCGGTAGCGGTAGCGGTAGCGGTAGCGGTAGCGGTAGCGGTAGCGGTAGCGGTAGCGGTAGCGGTAGCGGTAGCGGTAGCGGTAGCGGTAGCGGTAGCGGTAGCGGTAGCGGTAGCGGTAGCGGTAGCGGTAGCGGTAGCGGTAGCGGTAGCGGTAGCGGTAGCGGTACCATTTCTACAAAAAATGACTTTCAAGAACATCGTTTTGATGTTGCTCTACATCCACCATTCATTTATGGCGCTCACTTCGTTTGTGACACCAACAAAGAGACTTGAAAAATTAACAAAAGAATGTCAAAAAGAAGTATGGGCAAGCTGGAGTGCTAACCCGCCTGTTCTGAAAAATCCTTTTTAAAAATATTTTGAATATTTTCGTTAAAATTTTCAGAAAGCATCAATTTGGAGTGTTGCGAGTCGGTTATGTCTATGCTAGAAACCAAAAAGTTTTTTGTTCTGGGTTTTAAGAAGAGCATTCTTAAAATTTAGAATGTCTGTTCCATTATCATCTGATAATTATCAGAGAGTCGCTCAAGGGAAAGAGGCGGTATTTCGTGTCGGATTCATTTTCTCTTATACCGCTGCCATTGGTAGATCAACGCTACGCGCAAGCGCTTTTTGACCTCGTTCAAGAAGCCGAGAACGTTGAAAAGGTTGAAAAGGCAGTGGCATCGTTTTTGCTTGTCTTGGATAAAAATGAAGACTTAAAACGCTTTGTGCAAAGCCCATTCTTTTCAGTAAAAGAGCAAGTTAAAGTGATGCGTTCTGTTTGTGAGAGCATCAAATTTGCTGATAAGAGCGCTGGCCAGATCATTGAAAAATTTTTGCACATTATCACAATAAATCGTCGGCTTTATGCCTTGTCTGGTATTTTACATGCTTTTCAGCGTCGTGTTGCTCTCTCTCGTAGAGAAATTTCGGCACAGATTATTTCTGCTCGCCCCTTAAGCCCTCAGCAAGAAAAACAATTGCGTGAGGCTTTGGAAGGTGTTGCGGGGGGAAAAGTTGTACTAAACATCCATGTCGATCCAACAATTCTTGGTGGATTAATCATTCGTGTGGGGTCGTCTCAAATTGATACGTCTCTGGTAACAAAATTGTCTTCGCTTAAGCTTGCATTGAAAAAAGAGGTCAGCTGATGGATATTAGACCATCTGAAATTTCAAAAATTCTAAAAGAGCAAATCAGAAACTTTGACCAAAAGGCTGAAGTTTCAGAAATTGGTTGGGTTCTCTCTGTGGGGGATGGTATCGCCCGTGTCTATGGTTTGGATAATGTCCAAGCAGGTGAGATGGTGGCCTTTTCAAATGGCGTACGCGGTATGGCTCTCAATCTGGAAATCGATAATGTCGGGGTGGTGATCTTTGGCTCTGATCGTGATATCCGTGAGGGTGATAGTGTTAAGCGCTTGGGTACTATTGTGGATGTTCCCGTGGGGCCAGCTCTGTTGGGGCGTGTCGTCGATGCACTGGGAAACCCTATCGATGGTAAGGGACCTCTTAAAGCAACAGAGCGTCGTCGTGTGGATGTGAAGGCACCAGGAATTATTCCGCGTCAGTCTGTCCACGAGCCAATGTCAACTGGACTGAAAGCTATTGATGCACTCATTCCCATTGGACGCGGACAGCGTGAGTTGGTGATCGGCGATCGTCAAACAGGAAAAACAGCGATTTTGCTCGACACCTTTTTGAACCAGAAACCTTTCCACGAAAAAGATTCAGGAAACGAGCAGGATAAAGTCTATTGTATTTATGTTGCTATTGGTCAAAAACGCTCAACAGTAGCGCAATTCGTGAAAGTTTTGGAAGAGCGTGGTGCTCTTGAATATTCTATTATCGTTGCTGCTACTGCTTCTGATCCTGCTCCCTTGCAATTTATTGCACCTCTTGCTGGATGTGCAATGGGCGAATATTTCCGCGATAATGGACAACATGCTTTGATCGGTTATGATGATCTTTCCAAACAAGCGGTGGCTTATCGCCAAATGTCTCTTTTGCTACGTCGCCCACCAGGTCGTGAAGCTTATCCTGGGGACGTTTTCTATCTGCATTCACGTCTTTTAGAGCGCGCTGCAAAGCTCAATGCGGAAAATGGTTCTGGCTCTTTGACAGCTTTACCAGTCATTGAAACACAAGCAAATGATGTGTCTGCTTATATTCCTACCAATGTGATTTCCATTACCGATGGGCAGATCTTCTTGGAAACAAATTTGTTTTATCAGGGTATTCGTCCTGCGGTGAATGTGGGGCTTTCTGTATCGCGGGTTGGTTCTGCTGCACAAATTAAGGCGATGAAGCAAGTGGCTGGTTCGATTAAAGGTGAATTGGCGCAATATCGTGAAATGGCGGCTTTTGCACAGTTTGGTTCCGATTTGGATGCTTCAACACAGCGTCTTTTAAATCGTGGTGCACGTTTGACAGAACTTTTGAAGCAACCGCAATTTTCTCCTTTGAAAACAGAAGAACAGGTTGCTGTCATTTTCGCTGGGGTAAATGGTTATCTTGATCCGTTGGCTGTTTCTGATGTGGCTCGATTCGAACAGGGACTTTTGACACTCTTGCGCAATGATTATCAAGATCTCTTAAAAGCAATTGCTGAGCAAAAACAGCTTACCGATGAGTTGAAGGATAAGTTGCTGACTGTTCTTAAATCTTATGCGAAGAATTTTTCGTGATGAAGTGATGGAATGCTTAAATGGCGTCGTTGAAGGATCTTAGAGACCGTATCGCCTCGGTGAAGGCAACACAAAAAATTACTAAAGCCATGCAGATGGTTGCAGCGGCAAAGTTGCACCGTGCACAAGAAGCTGCGCGGTCCGCACGCCCTTACGCGCAGAGGATGGCTGCTATTTTATCCAGTGTTGCTGGGGATGTTGATGGCATCGATGCGCCACCTCTGATGCGGGGAACCGGTCGGGATGATGTCCATCTGTTGGTGGTTTTTACCGCTGAACGCGGGCTTTGTGGGGCTTTTAATGTGCAAATCGCACGTCGTGCACGCGAACAGATTAAGGCTTTGCTTGCTGCTGGTAAAATCGTTAAAATTTTAACCGTGGGGAAAAAAGGCGCGGATATTTTATCGCGTGATTATAAAGCTTTGATGATTGATCATATTGATTTGCATGCTGTAAAGCGGATTGGTTTTACTGAAGCTGCAATGATTAGTCAGCGGATTGTCACGTTATTTAATGAGGGGGCTTTTGATGTCTGTACGCTGTTTTATTCGGAATTCGTTTCCGTGATTAATCAGCGCCCAACGGCTTTCTCTTTAATCCCTATGGGCGCTACAAAAGGGGCTGTTGAAGCAGAAGAACTTGTGGAAAAGGCAGACAAAAGCAAAGAAGTACAGTCAACGGTTTATGATTATGAGCCCGATGCGACTTCTCTTTTGGAGGCACTTGTGCCACGCAATCTTTCTGTGCAAATCTTTCGCGCCTTGCTAGAAAATGTCGCTGGCGAAATGGGCGCAAAGATGACAGCTATGGATAATGCATCGCGCAATGCGGGTGAAATGATTAATAAATTGACGGTGGCTTATAATCGTCAACGTCAGGCACAGATTACAACAGAGTTGATCGAAATTATTGCGGGCGCTGAAGCGCTTTAAAGTGAAAAGGTAAAGATTGATGGTAAAAGCAGTGACGTCAAGTAAGGAAGCAGCAAAAGTTGAAAAAAAGAAACCAGCTGCTCGTTCAGGCGTAAAAAAAGCCGCCTCGAAATCTCAAGTGAAGGTGAAGGATTCCTCTACGTCTGCGCCTCGCTCTTCTCAAAATATATCTGTAAAAGAAGAAGGGCTTACAAAAGGTGCCGTTGGTGAGATCAAACAGGTTATTGGCGCTGTTGTGGATGTGCAGTTTGAAGGCGCATTGCCAAATATTCTGAATGCATTGGAAACAGATAATTTAGGCAATCGGTTGGTACTGGAAGTTGCACAGCATTTGGGTGAAAATACCGTACGTACAATTGCCATGGATACCACCGATGGTCTTGTCCGTGGTCAAAAGGTCTTTGATACGGGTACACAGATCAGTGTGCCTGTTGGTGAAGCGACTCTTGGGCGTATTATGAATGTGATTGGTGAACCCGTTGATAATGTGGGACCAATTGCAACAAGCAAAACGCGCTCTATTCACCAAGATGCTCCTGAATATGTGGAACAGTCGACGGTTTCAGAAATTCTTGTCACGGGTATTAAGGTCGTTGATTTGTTAGCACCTTATTCTAAAGGTGGTAAGATTGGTTTGTTTGGTGGTGCTGGGGTTGGTAAAACCGTTCTCATTATGGAGCTTATCAACAATATCGCAAAAGCGCATGGTGGCTATTCGGTGTTTGCTGGTGTGGGAGAGCGTACACGGGAGGGAAATGATCTTTATTATGAAATGATCGAAAGCCGTGTGAATGTGAATCCAAAAGAGAATAATGGTTCAACAGAAGGGTCTAAATGTGCACTCGTTTATGGGCAAATGAATGAACCACCAGGAGCACGTGCGCGTGTGGCGCTTTCAGGATTGACCATTGCAGAAAGTTTCCGCGATGAGGGACAAGATGTGCTTTTCTTCGTGGATAATATCTTCCGTTTTACCCAAGCAGGGGCTGAAGTGTCTGCTCTTTTAGGCCGTATCCCTTCTGCTGTGGGATATCAGCCAACTTTGGCAACTGATATGGGGGCTTTGCAAGAGCGTATTACCAGTACAAAAACAGGCTCTATTACTTCGGTGCAGGCTATTTATGTTCCTGCCGATGACTTGACAGATCCTGCTCCCGCAACATCTTTTGCCCATTTGGATGCAACAACGGTTCTTTCCCGTTCAATTGCAGAAAAGGGAATTTATCCAGCTGTTGATCCCCTTGATTCTTTCTCGCGTATGCTTGATCCATTGATTGTGGGTGAGGAGCATTATACAGTTGCTTGTCAAGTGCAAACTATTTTGCAACGTTATAGAGCGCTACAGGATATTATTGCGATTCTTGGAATGGATGAGCTTTCTGAAGATGATAAGTTGCTGGTGGGGCGGGCGCGTAAAATTGAACGGTTCCTTTCGCAGCCTTTCCATGTAGCAGAGGCTTTTACGGGTTCACCCGGAAAACTCGTGCCTTTAGAAGAAACAATTAAAGGCTTTAAGGGTCTTTGTGCTGGCGATTATGATGATTTGCCAGAAGCAGCTTTTTATATGGTCGGTTCGATTGATGAAGCCATTGAAAAAGGAAAGCGTCTCATTGCAGAGGCTTCTGCATAAGAAGAAATCTGGAATGAATGCTTGGTGTAAAGAGGACAAAGAGTCCTTCTAGCAAGCCTCGTGGAGATTGTTGTGGAATACAATAGAGAAGAGCATTTTTTGTTTGAACTGGTATCGCCTGAAAAAATTGTCTTTTCAGAGCATGTGGGCTCCGTTGTTCTTCCTTCAGCGTCAGGTGCTTTGACGGTGATGGCACACCATGCACCGCTGGTGGCAAGTATTGTCTTGGGGAGCGTTCGTGCTCTGAGCTCTTCAGGAGAGAAGCTCTTTGCTGTTTGTGGAGGCGTTGCTAATATTACTTCTCTTGGATGCTCTCTTTTGGTGGAGCATGTTGTGGCTGTAGAGCATCTCTCTTTTGAAGCCTTAGAACAGCAGATCTTGCAAGTTCGAGCAAGCTTAGAGGGAGGGACAAATGATGAGAAAAACGATAAAATCGAAGAGTTTTTTGATCAGTTGGCTACTGCTCGAGCTGGGGTGAACGAGGCGTAAAGGATTGTATGGGAAAAAGCGACATGGGCGGAAAAAAAAGTACGGTTATGTCTGCTAAAAAAGGAGGAAAGCCTTTCCCACATCCAGGCCGCATTTTTGCAGGACCTTTGCCAAAATGTTTCGTTTATATTTTTGCCTCTTTTATTTTGCAGTGGGCTTATGGCTTGGGGGCAAATGTTGTTCAATCTAATATTGTCCATCTTACCGGTGATTTCCATGCAACTTTGACCGAAACAACCTGGTTGGTCGCTGCTTATATGGCGCCAAATGTAAGCGTTGCCATTATGTTGATCAAAATTCGCTACCAATTTGGGTTGCGTGCTTTCGCTGAATTATCCATCCTTGGCTTCGTTTTGGTTTGTGTTTTGCAACTCTTTGTTACGGATTTGCGTTCTGCTCTGATCATTCGCTTTTTTGCTGGGATTGCTGCTGCGCCCATGGCTTCACTCGCGCTGCTTTATATGATGGAGGCTTTTGCACCAGCAAAAAAATTTACCATTGCTCTTAGTTTGAATTATATGAATGCGGCTCTCGCTGCACCCTTATCACGTTTGATCTCACCCGGATTGCTAGAAAGTGGAGGGTTTTCTAGCCTTTCAGCAATGGAAATGGGGCTGGTTCTGATTAGTTTGGGATGTATTTATGCTCTGCCTCTAACGCCTGTTGTGCGCAATAAGGTGATTCAGAAATTAGATTGGCTCAGTTATGGTTTGATTGCACTGGGGCTTGGACTCAATGCGGTGATTATGTCTGTTGGCATATTGTATTGGTGGTATGAAGCGCCATGGATTGGTTGGGCATTTGCGCTTGCTATTGCCTCTTTGACTATCGCCATTATTATTGAACTGAATAGAGAAAAACCGTTGATTGATTTACGCTGGATTTTCAGTAAAGAAATCGTACAATCCGTGCTTATTTTATTGGTCTTTCATGTTTTCCTCTTAGAACGATCCACTTTAACAGTGGGGTTCTTTAGTCTTTTTGGTCTCTTAAATCGTGAGATGGCGCCTATGTATCTTGCGATTATATTTGGCGCTCTTCTAGGGGGAGCGGTTTGTGTGTTTTTTTTACGTGTCGGGCGTGAGGATTATTTTTATCTTGTCTCGCTAGGCTGTTTGGCACTGGGAACTTATTTAGATAGCCATGTGAACCACTTAACGCGTCCACAAGATATGATGCTTAGTCAAGGATTGGTAAGTTTTAGTTATGCACTTTTTTTACCGCCTGCTCTTTGTAGAGGCTTTGTGATATCTGGTGAGAGAGGACCACGTTATGTTTTGAGTTTTATTGCTGTTTTCCTGCTTACGCAAGTGACTGGTGGATTGATGGGGTCAGCTTTTTTTGGCAGTTTGCAGTTTTTTTTCGCCCATAAGAATTTTGAGTCATTAACACAAAATATTGTTGTGACAGATCCTCTTATTTCAGGAGAGGCTAACACCTTATTTTCTCCTTCTTATGGTGTTTTTGTTCCTCATCTTTTTGGAGATGAGCAAAGTACATCTGGATTGATTGAAAAGTTTAAGTTAACAGCAAATATTTTGGCTTATGATGATGTTTTCCGGCTTTATTTTTATATTGCTATGGTTGTATTTGCCGTTTTTCTTGTCAAAATATTTGTACAATTATGTTCTGCTCGTGCATTCGAAAAGCAGTCTCATGCAGGTGAAGAGAGGTGCAAAAAATGATAAAAGCATTACGCTCAAGAGCAACGCTTGTTGCAGTCCTCTCAGGAATTATGGGTATTTTGTTGATTTTATGGGCTTGGAAGCTGCCTCCTTTTGTCAGTACTATCCAAGTCACTGATAATGCTTCCGTTAAGGGGGATGTGACGCTGGTGAGTTCACAAGTCTCAGGAGTCATTGCACGAATTTATGTGCAAGATTATCAACGTGTTGAGAAGGGAATGTTGCTTTTTGAACTTGATGATGCTCTGTTTCGTCAACAACTTGCACGCGCGCAGGCTGTTTTCGATTCAAAAAATGCAAAACTTGCAAGTGTTTTGTTGCAGGCTCAGATTTTACAGGGAGAAGTGAATGCTACAGAGGCAGAATTGGCGCGCTCAAAGGCGTTTTCCAATGTTATGCCTGGAAACAAAAAGCTCGGTTTTGGTGATAGCTCTCATGATGTTTCTCGTCCTCTTTCACAATTGTTGGCAGCACTCGAAACAAAACGCCAATTGCAAAAACAGTTGGATCTTGAACGCCAAAGTTTACAGTCAGAGGTGGCAAGTGCAAAGGTTGGTGTTGAATTGGCTAAGCTCAATTTGAATCATACGAAGATTTTATCTCCTAAAACTGGCTATATTGGTTTGGTTGGGGCACGGGTGGGGCAATATGTTGTGCCTGGTGCACAATTGGTCTCGGTCATTTCTGATGATATTTGGATTATTGCTAATTATAAGGAAACGCAACTTTCTCAGATGCGTGTGGGACAACCGGTTATTTTTTCTGTTGATGCTCTCGACAATAAAAAATTAACAGGGCGTGTGGTCCGTTTCGCACCCGCGACGGGGTCAGAATTTTCTCTGTTAAAAACCGATACGACAATTGGTAACTTTATTAAAATTGCGCAACGTATTTCGGTACGTATCGCGTTAGATCCTGGACAAGAGGGAGCTGAAAAGCTTATCCCTGGAATGTCTGTTGTTACGTATGTGGATACTTCACAGCGTGTTGATTCTGGAGGGTAAATTTTTGGTTTTTTTGAACTTACTTTTTATACCTTTTTCTTATAGTAAGTGGGCATTCACTTTGGAGGATTTCGTTTGGTTTGTTATTATGCATCTCTTGAAGCTTTTATCTATGCTGCTTTAAGAGAATGTTTTTTAGAAGAGTGAGATCTTCATGCATAGGGAAAATAACTATGTTGTTGCTTGCTGATATTAATTTCTTTTGTATCGATACAGTGTGAAAATGTCATGTTGAATGAAAAATTCAAAGCAAGATTGGCTTGCTCATTTTGGGGAGAAATTATATCAGGCATGACGAGAGGTAATCTGTTCTAAGCGCCGATAGTTTACAGATTTTCTGTAATTTGATCTTTATACATTGAGGAAAGGTATTGGTGTTGGGCACTTGTAAGAATAAGCAAATGTAACGCCGGATCTGCTTGTTGTTTTGCAAAGTATTTTATAAAAAGTTGCTACCTCTCTCACTGTTATGGTTGGAAAGTTTATGGCTTTATGGTGTTGTTATATCTTATAAAGTGTTTGCTGGTGCTGGTAAATAGACATTACATCTCGTGTTATAGCGTATTTGAGACAGAGATTGAGATGATGGTGTGCGTTATGAGTTGTGACAGCTTTTGTCCAGTTATGCATAAAACACCGTGGTTTGAGATGTGAGATGGAGCTCAATGGGCGAGTCTCTTGCGCTATCTGTTTGGGTATTCTCTAAAACGGGATAACACATTGATTTATAATGATAATATAGCGTTATTCATATTGAATTAAAGATCCGAATAACGTAAGATTTTCTCATTTTAAATCTCTTTATCTTGCAACAATCAAAACCATTCATTTGTAGGTCAGAAGCGGGGCTGGTGTGTGGGTAAAACTATAGAAGAAAGGACTAAAATGGCTCTTGTGAACCGTCTTAATGCAAGGGCTATCGCAATATTGGGTGCTGGCAAATATAATGATGGTGCTAGCTTGTTACTCCATAAGCGTAAAGATGGAGATGTTCAATGGATTTACCGTTATACCCTTCACGGGTGGCGCCTTGAAATGGGCTTGGGTACCTTAAGAGATGTTTCTTTAAAACAAGCCCGTGAATTGGCAACGGGGTGGCGTTCTGTTTTACGTGAGGAGCGTGCCCCCATGAAAGAATGCGATAAACAAAAGCGTGAGGTAATGCGTAATCTTCATCATTTAAATGATATTGCTTTAGACACTTTTGAAAGCCGTCAAGCTGAATGAAAAGGAGATGGTAAAGATGGGAAATGGTTTGCACCTTTAAACCTTCATATCCTCCCCAAATGAGGCGGTCTGCCCGTTTCAGAGATTATACAAACAGGGAGGATCCTCATTGGTAAGGGATATAACGGTGTAAACTTGCTTTTCTCTTTATCACCGTTTTTTATTCAAGCTTTGTGGTTTGCAAAAGGATTGAGAAGTGTCTTTTCAATCATGAAAGTTGCGCATTGCCTCATGCTTTTGTTTATTGCTTTCTTTCATGAGCCGCGTTCTTTACATAAAACAGAATACTCTTGTGCATATTTATGTGCTGTTTTTAAGAAATATTTCTCACTTTATCTAAAGCTCTTTTACGACAGTGTCATGAGGGGATAAAGTCATATCAGCGTCTTTATGCTTATGGGTAGCATCATATTATCTCCCAGATGCCCATGTTGCGATAGCTTTTGTATGTGAGAGTATTCAAGCATATTTATTCTTTTTCTTAGAGCTTTTATCCGGCACTCATTCTGCTTATGACATGCAAGAAAGTGATTTTTATTGATTTCATATGAGGAGATTGAGCGCCAGAGAATCCCCCTATATTTGTGGTGATGATTCAAATTGAAAAATAATGATTGATGATGATAATTCAGTATATTCTCATATTTTTAGCAAAGCAGTTTATCTTATTATGCCGTAAAGCGGCCTCGTTTGAGGTATTGTGGTATATAGATATCATAAGATGTTACACAGTCAGTATTTTTAGAGTGTGTTGTGCGTATTCAAAGCAGAAATGGCCCACCGTGCGTCTTATTGTACAGTGAACGATACAAGAGAGGTAGAAGTTGTCTAAGTGAGGCTGGATTGTTTACAGGCCGGTATGGGTGAGAATCTTTGTCATGTGAGGTGGGGGGAGGTCAATATCAAATTAGCAGCTTGGAGCTGTTTTCATCTTTTGAGCTGTGGGGAGAGGGCTTAAGATGATGGTGGTGGTCTTTTGTTTTTCTTAAAGTTGTCGTTTTTGAGCTATAGAAAAATGCCCACTTTAAAGCGGGCATTAAAGGGGGAAGCAGGAAAAGGGTTGGTCATGTTTCATTTCTGCGTACCAGCATGAAACCCGCCAAAACCAGTCCTGCTGCTAATGCAAGGGTTGTTTTAGGGTGGTCTTTTGCTTTTTTCTTTAATTCTCTAGCATGTTGGTTGAGGTGGTAAAGCGCATGGCGGCCTTTTTGTTTCCATGTATCTAGCATGTCAGAGATATTTTCAAAGCGCTCTCTCTGAAAATGCCAACGGTTGACGGGGACAAGTTCACTTTTTAATTGTGCAATGCGTTTTTTAATTTTAGCATTTTTAGTGTGGGTTGAAAATAGACACATTTGTTGACTCCTTCATGTATTATACTGTTTTACGAAAATTGGAATTGTATTTGGGGCTTGGCTATAACGGCTTAAAAATTGAAAGGTTGCATTGGTGCTCTTGGTTGGTGATATGAAAAAGAAAGGGCCCTTGCTTTGATTTTTTTTACTTAGCTCTAACGAATGAATTTTTTTAAAGTACCAATTTGTGCTAAAATTTTGTTCTAAAAGGATGCCAGAGCCAGAGGATTTTGGGTGAGTGGAGTGGTGCCTTTTTTTTAACATTCTATTGTGGCAGACATTCTCTGTGATGCTGTAAAATAGAGCATTTAAGGTATTCGTATAAGCAGATAAAAGATGGCTGCGTCTTTTTGCTGATTTCAGTTTTCTTTTGGATAAACCAGGTGTAAAATTGAACAGAATATTTAAGGCAAAACTTGTCTCATCATTCTATGAAGTGAATGACACCTGCGAAATAAATTACATGAGTGGTAGCAGAGGGGAACTATTTGAGGGAGACCAATCTGTAAGCAGGTTGATGGCTTATGGGAGGTTTCGTCTTTTGAGAGTGTGGAGAAAGACAATATAAAAGATGGTTGGTAAGCGTTCGCTTTTGAAAATTTGAGGACTTGATGAACACGACATATTTTTTATCTAAACCTCTTGAACGTCGTCGATCTGTTGGTGTTGCGGTGGGCGGTGTGATGGTTGGTGGTGATAACCCCATCGTTGTTCAGTCGATGACCAATACAGATACTGCTGATGTGGATGCAACCGTTGCGCAAACTGCTGCTCTTTGGCAAGCCGGTTCGCAATTGGTGCGAATCACCGTGGATCGTGATGAAGCTGCTGCTGCTGTACCAAGAATACGCGAGAGGTTGGAAAAATTAGGCTTTTTTGTGCCATTGGTGGGGGATTTTCATTATATTGGCCATAAACTTTTATCAGATCATCCTGCCTGTGCAGAGGCTCTTGCAAAATATCGGATTAATCCTGGAAATGTCGGGTTTGGTGCAAAAAAAGATCGCCAGTTTGCAGAAATTATTGAGATTGCTTGTCGATACGATAAGGCCATTCGCATTGGGGTGAATTGGGGATCCCTTGATAATGCCTTGTTGACGCGGCTTATGGATGAAAATGCAAAGCAGGAGAAACCCTTATCTGTTGCTGAAGTTATGCGGGAAACCATTGTTCAGTCGGCTCTGCTCTCGGCTGATTTTGCTGAAGAACTTGGCTTGGGGCGGGATAAAATTATTCTGTCTGCTAAAGTCAGTGATGTCCAAGATCTTATTGCTGTCTACAGTAATTTGGCAGAACGTTGTGATTATGCGCTTCATTTGGGATTAACAGAAGCAGGAATGGGAACAAAGGGGGTGGTTGCTTCTTCTGTCGCTATGGGCATTTTGTTACAGCAAGGAATTGGTGATACTATCCGTATTTCTTTAACGCCTGAACCCGGTGGAGATCGGACAAGAGAAGTAAAAGTGGGGCAAGAGCTGCTACAAGTCATGGGATTTCGACAATTTTTGCCCGTTGTGGCGGCTTGTCCTGGGTGTGGGCGCACAACTTCGACAGTGTTTCAAGAATTGGCACAAAAAATTGAAGCAAACTTACACAAAAATATGCCTGTCTGGCGTGAAAAATACCCTGGTGTTGAAAGTTTAAAGGTTGCCGTGATGGGCTGTATCGTCAATGGACCGGGAGAATCAAAACATGCTGATATTGGTATCTCGTTGCCCGGAGTGGGCGAAAGTCCCGCAGCACCTGTCTTTATTGAAGGACAGAAAGTAAAGACTTTACGTGGAAACCACATTGCCGAAGAATTTGAAACACTTTTGAGTGATTATATTCATACCCGCTTTGGACAAGTTTAATTGTTCCATAAACTGAAATAAAGAAAAGCTTTTTGTATCTTGTTGTCTGTGCTGTTTCCCGTGTGGTGGCGCGCTTTCATTGTTGCCTGCTGCCCTAAAGAATACGCTTTGTTGAAGCGGTTTTGTTTTAGCACACAGTGATTCTCTTTTTGCGTTGTTTCTTCTTCTTTGTATGGGGCAGGGTGGATGAAACTATTAGTTTTTGCGTGTTATACTAAAGCGTGCAGCTTGTTGGAGCGGTTTTGCTTTGCTGCCAAAAGGGCGTAAAAGGGCTTCTGCTTTGATAATGAATTCGTCTCGTTTTTTTTGTGTTTCTTCAATGCCATAAAAACGAACAAACGTGGCTTTTTGCGCATTTTCATCTTTACCAGCGGTTTTGCCTAAAACTTCGCTGTTGGCAGTCACATCAAGAAGATCATCTGTTAATTGAAAAGCTAAGCCAAGATATGTTCCAAAAGTAGCAAGTTTTTCCGTTAATTCTTTGGAAGCGTGCGCGATAATTGCTCCTGCTTGACAAGCAAAACTTATAAGCGCAGCGGTTTTCATATGTTGCAGAGTGAGAATGTTGGTGCTTTCTCGCGATTTTTTTTCCGCTTCAATGTCAAGCATTTGACCGCCTATCATACCAGCAAATCCTGATGCTTGTGCAAGTGCTGTGATAAGTTTTATTCTCGTATCAAAAGAAAGCGCATGGGCTTTGTTAGCAATGATTTCAAAAGCAAATGTTAAGAGGGCGTTGCCGGCAAGAATCGCTGTTGCTTCATCAAATGCCACGTGGACGGTGGGTTTTCCGCGTCGAAGTATGTCGTTATCCATGGCTGGGAGATCATCATGTATGAGTGAATAACAGTGAACACACTCTAAGGCACAGGCAATATCAATAGCATGTTCAACAGGGATATCAAAAAGGGCACTGCTTTCAAACACAAGAAAAGGGCGCAGGCGTTTGCCACCATTCAATACACCGTGACGCATGGCTTTGATCAAAATATCAGGACGCGCAATTTCACCCTTTTCAACTTGATCACTCAGCAGTGCATCAAGTCGCTTTTCAACGCTGTGCCCATGCTTTGCAAGAAGGGTGGTAAATTCGTGCATTCTTGCTTCCTTATACTTTTGCAAAATGAAATCTTGGAATTTGTAACAGAGAGATTGTTGTTTTTCTTGTTTTCTTCAATTTGCTTTAAGTGTTTCTTAAAAAATTCATTGGTCTTTTGGTGCTTATGTTCATTATATGTGAGAGTTCCCGCTAAAGCTAAACAAAAATTCAATGAAAGTCTCATTAAAAAGTTTGCATGGGTGTAGAAAACTCTTATTTTTACTCATAGTATTATTATTTTTGACATTGCCTCTTCTTTCTTATCAGTGTATAAGGACGCAAAGTTTTCTTATTTTGATAAAGGCTGTATCATTTTTGATACTGCCTGTTTTATTTTAATGGATTTGGAGTGTCTCTTTATGGCTGTACCTAAACGAAAAACCTCTCCATCAAAGCGGGGTATGCGCCGTTCGGCTGACGCCTTAAAGGCGCCGACTTATATCGAGGATAAAAATTCTGGTGAACTGCGTCGTCCTCACCATATCGATTTGAAAACAGGGATGTATCGCGGACGTGTCGTTTTGCCGCCCAAAGATTGAGAGTTTTATCTTTATATTAAATAAGCCCCCTATACACAGGTGACTGTGTATAGGGGGCTTTACGCCTTTTGGTTATTCTCTTCATGGAGAAGATGAAAACCAAAACTTTCTCCTGATATAAAATATTAAGGCTTTCTTGTTCTTTTGAGAGATAACGGAAACGTCTTGATATGCGTTCTTGTGATGTCTGCTCGTGAATGCAGAAAAAGAACTCCTTACTGCTTTTGATGAGATAAGATTTTTAGCGAATCATTTTCTTTAAGCGAGATGTAACATAAGAATAAAAAGAACTTGTGGGGAAATAAAAAGAACTTGGAAAAGAGTAAAATAGCAATTTTTTGAGATATAAAACCGCAAAAACATTTATGTCGTGTCCACTTTAGCAGGATATCACGAGGCAGAGGCATTTGGCAAATTTTCTACCAAAGGCTTTTTATTATGGAAAGAGTGATGATAAAAAAATAAAACCAGCATTTCGCTGGTTTTATTTTATAAGTCTATTTTTATTACGCAGCATAAACAGCTTCATCACTTGTGTTTGCTTCTTCTCTTGTCGCTTTAAAGTCGCGTTTTGGTTTGTTGGAGAGATGCATTTCTATGAGATTGATAGCCTCTGTTTCAGAAAGACTATTAATCACCGCGATTTCACGGGCCATTCTTTCAAGTGCTGCGGTATAAAGTTGACGCTCAGAATAAGATTGTTCGGGTTGCAGATTAGAGCGAAAAAGATCACGTACGACTTCAGCAATACAAATGAGATCTCCCGAATTAATTTTAGCATCATATTCTTGAGCACGACGTGACCACATAGTGCGTTTAACACGTGCTTTTCCGTGAAGGATTTTTAATGCGCGTTCAACAGAATCAACAGCAGATAATTTGCGCATGCCAACGGAAAGAGCTTTAGCGATAGGCACTTTAACGTCCATTTTATCTTTTGCAAAATGAATGACAAAAAGCTTTAATTTATGTCCTGCGACTTCTTGATCTTCAATTGCTATAATCTGTCCCACTCCGTGGGTAGGGTATACGATATATTCAGAGGTTGCGAATCCTTTATAGCTGGAGGACGTTCCGTGTTGGGATGCCATATTTTCGTTTACTCCCTTTATGACCAACAAATGTATCGGAAAACAGGCTATAAACCTGAGGGTTGAGTATTCTTAACCAAGTATATTACACTAATTGAATGAGCATAAAAGTTGAGTACTTTTAAATCCAACAAAAAATACATTGCTTTACAAATTAAAGCAAAGAAAAATACTTAGAAAGATGATCATGTTAAAATAACACTAACATCAAAATTCAAAAGAATCAATCATTTCGCTTAAGAATTTTTATTTTTACAAGAAAATGCTCTTCATTTTTGAAGGCGTATCATGGATGTTGTGTCGTTATTATTCGCTGCTTTCTGAATTTTTTTGAAGAATACTTTTCTTATTTATTTGGGATGCTATCTATTTCTTTTGCTTGAGAAAAATGGGCTTTTGGGATGGTTTTATGAGGATATTTGTTCACGTAATGGAGATTGAAGTTCTCACCACTTTTTAGGCTGGTGTATCAGCTTTCATGATTTTAGGGACATTCTTTTGCCAGTATATTCTGTAGCGTTATTCGTCGCCGCTTCCTGGATTTTCTGAAAAATATTTTTCTAATTTGTTTGGAACGCCATCCATCTCTTTTGCTTGGGGAAGAGGATCTTTGCGTGTGGTTAAATTAGGCCATTTGCTTGCATAAAGAAGATTAAGCTCTAACCACTTTTCTAATCCTGGTTCTGTATCAGGTACAATAGCTTCTGCTGGGCATTCTGGCACACAAACACCACAGTCGATGCATTCATCAGGGTGAATGACAAGCATATTTTCACCTTCATAAAAACAATCAACAGGGCAAACTTCAACGCAATCTGTGTATTTACAGTGAATGCAGTTGTCGGTTACTACGTGGGCCAAGATCGAACTCCATTTTTTATTTTAGTGATCTTTGGAGGAAACTGTGTCTTTATTATTTTTGAGTTGATCACGAAGTGCCGCTAATTTTGCAAAAGGTGAATCTGAATTAGACTGTTTTTCTTTTTTTAGGGGTTTATGATTCGCGCGTTTGCTATGGGGTTTGTGAGATTTATAAGAATGTTTTGTGTGTGATGTGCTGTCTTGAGGGCTATTCTCTTCTGTGCTTACCTCTTTTTTAAAAGCTTTTTTCGCTTTATTTTGCCACTTATGTTCTGATTTATCACGCTTTTTGTGGGCGTGATGGTGGAATTGATAATTATAGCGCCATAGTAAAATAACTTTATCTTCTGTTAGTGCGCGTTTTTGCTTGGCAAAGTCGCCAACAAGTTCCGCTTCTGGTAAATGATTGATGCTATTGTGTGGTTTGTCAACATGGGTGGATATAACGCTTTTTTCTTCTTGGACCGTGTCTAAAATAGGCATTGTTTGCCATAGATCGCCAACGCATTCTGCCGCAGGAACATCAGGAACATGTGTTACTGTCTGAAAGTTATGAGAAGAGGCTTTGTCGGCAAGGAGATGTTGTTCAAAAACAGCACTGCTTATGGTATGCGATTGATAGCCAAGCCCTTTGAGAATTTCTTCCATATCGGTTCCATTGGCTCCAAGAATCGACATCATTTCCGATGTAACAAAAAAGCTTTTACCATCATAAGCACCCTCAGGTTTAGGAGTGTTGCCTTGTTTCCAATGAAGTGCAGGACGGATCAGATTTGCTAGGCGTTCTAAAATATCAATGCGTACAGCACGTTGCCCTAAAATGCGGTAACCAGCTAACTGATAAAATTGCCGGTTATAAGTAGAATCAACAACCAATGAAGTCCGCCCAGCAGATAACGCTGCAAAAATCTCTCCCAAACCCGTTTGGTCACGACCCTCATTGTGAAGATTCCAGAGCAGGGTAATGGCTTGGACTGGTGCTGGCTTAAGCATTCCTGCAATATAGATATGGAACGCACCAAAACGTACACCTAGACGCCGTAGGACAGAACGTGATTCTTGATCAAGATTTTTGACCATTTCGGTAACTTCTCGACGCCGTAAAATCCCTAAAGAATCAACAAGTTTTAAGGCAAGACTGCTTGTTGAATCCGTCAAACTATCAGCATTGCGTAGGTCAAACAAAGGTTGTAGAGCTGTGTCAAAATAAAAAGTTACAAAACGCTCCAAGCGTTTCACAACACTCTCACGCGCTTCTCCTGTTAATTGTGTATCAGCTAAAATGATCAACTTGGGTTTAAAAAAATCTTCTCCCCCAACAAGTTGACCTACAGGTTGACCAATCCAACGCACAAGACCATCAGAACTAAGTGTAAAGTCTTTATTCGCACAAGCAGAAAAACGCATCGCACGTTTGGAAAAAGCAAGAATCAAATTTTCATTTTCTATCGCGTTTTGCCCATCAGTTGCTTGATCACTCTTGGTTTTGTTGGCATAAAAACGAAAACCTTCAAATTTACCACTGCCGTGTTTTTCAATAAGAATATCATCTTGAAAAATGTTATTCTGTTGAATAATCTTGCTATCCATGATTCTTTCTTTCTCAGTGCTAGGCTGATAAAAAGCTTATTCTTGATAATTCTATCATTGTGTCGCTCCTTTAACACGTTTATTGCATTTGCTTCAATCATTCTTGTTGCTTTTTGATACTTCTTTTTGTTCCTTTATTTGGATATTTTCTTTTTTATTTATCTTGCATGCTTTATAGAAATACATTGCACGTATTGGTTGTGCTGTAAAGCTGAAAGCGTAAAATAAGATCTTCAGTTAAAAGGATAGTTAAGTAAATTATTAAACAAAACAGCATTTATTTTCTCTGATCTTTTAATTTTTTTCTGTTCTGTCACCAAAATATGAAAAGAAAGCTTTTTCGCATATTTTTTGCCGTTAAGAACCATATATTATATCGCCGTTTTATAGGCAAAACTGTGTCTTGTGATGAGAAGTTTTACAATTCTTATAAAAAAACAATTGCGATTATAAAAATACACGTTAAAGTAGCGTTGTTAAAACAAAACAACTTTTAAGTTCTTTCTTGAGAAGAACAGTGGTGTCGTGACCAAATCAATTTTGATAATTTTAATCGCAAGGGGTTATTATGGGTAATCTTTCAAATGCTGTTTATAAAGGCAGCAAAAATTATAGCGATGCAGATAAAAGTTTAGGACGTGATATGATGCGTTCTGCTATGCAAGCGCCTTATCTTGAACGACAAAAAGAGCATGACTTGGCTCTAAGGTGGAAAGATAAACGCGATGATGAAGCTATGCATCAAATTGCAGCAGCGCATATGCGCTTGGTGATTGCGATTGCTAACCGTTTTAAACGTTTCAAAATGCCGTTGGGGGATCTGGTACAAGAAGGTTATGTGGGGCTGTTGGAAGCTGCTGCGCGTTTCGAACCTGATCGGGAAGTGCGTTTTTCAACTTATGCAACATGGTGGATTCGTGCTTCTATTCAAGATTATATTTTACGAAATTGGTCTATCGTTCGAGGAGGAACCAGTTCTTCGCAAAAAGCACTGTTCTTTAATCTTCGCCGCTTGCGCGCAAAATTGGTGCAAGATGATAGCGCTCTTTCAAAACAGGATATCTTTCGCACAATCGCTGAAAAGCTTGGTGTCTCCGTCCGTGATGTGGAAACAATGGATTTTCGTTTTTCCAGTTCTGATAATTCTTTAAGTGTTTCTATTTCTGAAAACAGCGATAATCCCGTTGCAAAAATGGATGTGCTGGTCGATGAAAATCCTCTCCCTGATGCTTTGATTGAACAAACAATTGATGGTCAACGGCGGACACAATGGCTTTATGATGCGCTGCAAATTCTTAATGAACGAGAGTTGGAAATTATTCGTTTTCGTCGTTTGAATGAAGAGGGCGCAACTCTTGAAGTTTTGGGTGAAAAGTTAGGAATCTCCAAAGAGCGGGTGCGCCAAATTGAAGCGCGGGCTTTGCAAAAATTGCGTTCTGCTCTCCTGACCGTTCATTCTGCAGATGCTTATGAAATATAAGTATTGGACAAGCATGGAGAGGAAGATTCACCAGTGCTGGTGGATAAATGCAGAAGAGCATGGTTGATGGAAAAGGTCAATGGGATGCGCACATGGAATGCTTCAGAGTTTAAGGAAAAGAGGATGAAGAAAAACTACAAAAATAATAAAAATTTCCTTATTCTGTGATCACTTTCACTTCTGTGCCTACGCGTAAAGTTTGAGTGGGTGAGAGTGCATTGAGAATACGAAAAAGTGCTTCTTTATGCGTTGTTGTTTGCATTTGATCGGCAAGGCTTGCAACATTCTCTCCCTGCTTGACCCGCACAACACGGATTCTCAAAGGTTTTAGCTTCTTAAATTGAGAGGATGAGAGAGGGTGAAAGCTTTGTATCATTTTTGTGGTGATCTCCGCCAAATTTTGAGAATCATGTGGGGCGGCGGTCAAAAAACGAAAAACGTGGTTTTTGAACAAAATGACAACTACATCAAATTGCCATTGCTTATTGGTTGCTCGGGCCTGCGCTCCAGAAAGACCATGAAGGGTGATGGCTTGGATAGATGATTCGTCTAATCCCACAAGCCATCCGCTTTTTAAATAATCACTTGCAGAGAGAGCAAAAGGGCGTGGTAGGGCATCAAAACGAATGGCAACATTATCTGGTCCACTGGCCCAAACAGTATGTGCTGAATTTTCTATGGTGAAGTTGTGGGGAACGGAAAACGTGATACGCAATTGCGGGTGAATAAAGTGGTTGGCGCGCACAAAACCTGTTTGAGGGCTTCCACCAAAAATCATGCCATCAATGCTTTTGAGAAAAGAATCACGATCCGTGTTTCCTTTGTATCCTATACTGATGTTACGTGCTTTTTTTGTTGCAAGGCGAATGCGTTGCGGAGTGGTTGGATGGTGTGCTAGAAAGTCTGAGGCAGTATTTTTTTTATTCAAAAGATTACGAAAAACACTATAGGCTTCCATCGATTGGAGAAAGCGTAGAGAGGCAAACGGGTCATATCCTGCTTGTTGAAGCATTTCTAGGGCAATGGAATCGGCTTCTAGTTCTTGATTGCGTGAAAATTGTGCGAGTTGTTGCTTGTTGTTTATGGGATTGTGAAGGTCGCCCTTCTCATGAGAGAGAAGGTTTGAGGAGGGGGGAGGCGCTTTTAATTCGGCTTCCTTTTGTAGGCGCAAAATGCCGTGTTTGGCAGTAATATGGGCTATTTCATGGGCTAAGATTGCTGCAAGTTCTGAAGAATCATTGGCTAAGGCAATCATGCCACGGGTGATGTAAATAGAGCCATTGGGAAGAGCAAATGCATTAACACTCTCTGAGTTTAAGATTGTCACAGAATAGTTTTGCTGAGATTTTTTTTGTGATGCGGCAGCAAGTTTGTGCACAATCTTTGCCAAAAGCCGTTCAAGTTTTGCATCATGATAGGCTCCTCCATATTTTTGTAAAATACGTGGGTGTTGTAGAGCGCTTAATGTGACATAGATATTGTCTTTGCTGGCACGTTTTATTGTTCCAGAAGAATCGGAAGAAAGCATATTATTGGGGGAGAGAGCCGTATGACAAGCAGAAAGGAGAAGTGTGAGACTTATGAGAGATGCTCTATACATTGTGCTGTGAAAGAAAAAAACTCGCCGAAAAATTCGGTGTCGTTGACGCTTATACACTGTGTTTTGGAGTTGTATTGTGGCAAATTTCATTGGTATCTTTGTATGTGTTTTGACAAATTAAGAAGAAGCTTTTGGGGAAGGAGCTTTTGAGGAAGGGTTCTTTTGGCTATAGCACGGTTATTATCCATAAGAAACGCATCTTTTTTATAAAAAGATGTGAGGAAAGATTACGGAAGGTAGAGTATGGCATGACTACATTTACAATATTGTTAAATGGAGAGGTTTGTATCACGGATCGTTTGCTTACTCAAATTCGCAACAGTCGCGTGATTGCTGCTGATGGCGGAATGCGTCATGCAGCAGCACTTGGTGTGATGCCTGAGTTGTGGGTGGGAGATTTCGACTCATCAGATCAGACTTTAATGAATACCTATACTCATGTGCCGCGTGAGATTTTTCCCTCTGATAAAGATATGACCGATAGTGCTTTGGCATGTGAGAGAGCTCTACAAAAAGGTGCCCAAAAAATTATTTTGTGTGGTGCTTTGGGAGGGGAGCGGACTGATCATAGTCTTTCTCATATGACTTGGGCACTGATGATGGCTGAAAAAGGTATTACGGTGTTGTTAACAAGCGGTTGTGAAGAAGGATGGCCGGTCTTACCAAAGCCTTTTTCCTATGATCTACCTGATGGATGTTTGTTTAGTCTTATCGGTTTTTCTGATTTACAAGGCTTAACACTTTCAGGGGTAAAATGGCCGCTTTGTGATAAAAATGTGTCTTTTGGTTCTTCTTTGACACTTTCCAACCGTATTTGTGGAACCTTTTCTTGCCATTTAGGTTCTGGAAAAGCTATATTGTTGGTGTCTGTACCTATTCCATAAAGCTCTTCCGGTCATATTTGAATAAGGTAGGGGGGGGCAAGCGATAAAGTGCCGGCATGAATGATATATTTATGTATTGATTTAAGGAGAGGTTTTAATATGTTAAAATCATTTTTGAAAGTGGCCGTTGTTTCAGCCATTGGTTTAAGCACTGTGGCTTGTACCACAGATGATCAGCGCGTCGCACGTTATGGTGTGGGAGGAGCAGCACTCGGGGCTTTGGCGGGAACAGCAATTGGTGGAAGTACTGCTGGAGCAGCTCTGACCGGTGCAGCATTTGGGGCTTTGGCCGGAACAGTAACAGGGGCTGCTGCCAATCAGCAAAGACAACAAAGACAGGAAGGACAGATTGTTATTCATCAGTCAACACCAATGTGCACTTATCGTGGGCATAAAGGTCATTATTACAAAGCACCTTGTGCGCATAAAGTGCATAAACAACAAGTACCACAATTGTGTACTTACAGGGATGGAAGAGGCGTGATGTATAAAGCACCTTGTCCACGCCGCGTCCGTTAATGGCGCTGCCGCTCTTGCGGCTTGACCGCATTTGCCTAACTTTTGGAACAACGCCTTTGCTCAACCAAGCTTGCTTATCGGTTGAGCAAGGAGCGCGTATTGCGCTGGTGGGACGAAATGGTTGTGGGAAATCGACGCTGTTAAAAATTGCCGCAGGAATTTTAGAGCCGAGTGGTGGCGAAATTTTTCGCCACCCTCGAGTCACACTACGTTATGTTTCACAAAATCCTGATTGTTCAGGATTTGACGATATTCATGCCTTTGTAGAAGCGGGACTCGATCAGACCCCTGATGTACCATGGATCAATACAATTCGCACCAATCTCGGATTTTCAGGAAACGAAAAGTTGGCGACCCTTTCTGGGGGCGAAAAGCGGCGCGTCTCTTTGTTGCGTGCTTTGGCTGCAAAACCAGATATTCTACTGTTAGATGAGCCAACCAATCACCTCGATTTACCAACCATTGAATGGTTGGAAAGGACTTTATGTTCTTTGCCTTCAGCAATTGTGGTGATTTCCCATGATCGGCGTTTTTTAGAAAATGTCACACGTTCAACCCTGTGGCTTGATCGCGGGACCACAAAGAGGCTGGAAAAGCGCTTCTTAGAATTTGAGAATTGGCGTGATAAAGCGTTGCAAGAGGAGGCTCTCGAGCAGCATAAATTAGGACGACAGATTGCACGTGAAGAACAATGGTTGCGCTATGGGGTAAGCGCACGGCGTAAACGTAATGTGCGCCGTTTGGGGGAACTAAAAGAGCTGCGAAAGCTTCACAAAAACTATAAAGGACAACCGGGAAATGCACTTTTGACCGCTGCTAAAAGCCATGATTCTGGTCAATTGGTGCTGGAAGCAAAGCGTATTGCAAAATCTTATGGGGAGCGCGTTATTGTTAAAGATTTTTCTTTACGTATTCAGCGTGGTGATCGTATCGGCTTGGTGGGCCCAAACGGTATTGGAAAGACAACATTGCTTTCTACATTGATCGGGCAAGAAGCCGTCGATTGTGGAACGGTGAGGCATGGATATAACCTGTCCATGGCATTTCTTGATCAACAGCGTATTCTCAATGAAGAAGAAACATTGGCACATTATCTCACAGGCGGGAGAGGAGAGACTCTTGTAATCAATGGGCAAGAGCGCCATGTGGTTTCTTATATGAAAGACTTTTTGTTTTTACCAGAACAAGCACGTACACCACTCAAGGAATTTTCAGGAGGAGAAAGAGCACGCCTTATGTTGGCGCGGTTGTTGTCGCGTCCGGCAAATTTTCTGATTCTTGATGAACCTACCAATGATTTAGATATGGAAACCTTGGATTTGTTGCAGGAGTTTATTGCCGATTTTGCCGGAACAGTGTTATTGGTCAGCCACGATAGGGACTTTTTAGATCGCACAGTGACCCATATGTTGGCACCCCAAGGCGATGGGCATTGGATTTTGTATGCTGGCGGTTATAGTGATATGATAGCGCAAAATAAGCATGCTGTATCGCTAGGGCACAACAATAAAGGGTTATCGCAATCTAAAGCATCTGCAAATCCTCGGCTAAGGGCGAATAAAAATACCAACACATCAATAAAGAGTGGCTCTGGGCAGGAGAAAATAAAACCACGCAAGCTGTCTTATAAACAGGTTTATGCGTTGGAAAAATTGCCTGAGCAAATCGCTGCTTTGCAGAATGAAATCAAAAAAATTGAACAAGAACTCTCTGATCCAGCACTCTATAGCAAGGATAAAGAGCGTTTTGAGCGTTTGTTAATAACACTCGAAGAGAAAAAAAAGAACTGCGTGAGCAAAGAAGAAGAGTGGTTAGAACTTGAATTGTTGCGTGAAGAGAGTGCGTGTATGCAAACATAAAAACGCTTTAGCGTTAATTTGATCAGAGTATTTTGATAGATTTCGATTGTGCTTTGCTTTGTTTTTCTGTCTTCATGTTTATAAAATCTGTGTGTGTACTGGAGAGGAAAAAGAGTCCCGCGCATAAAACCCCGCGCATAAAACAATGAGCAAACTTGCATTGTTATACAAAGGGAGTGAATGCGTGGGGAATGTCCTAAAACGCGTTTGCGTTCATTCTTTCAAAAAGCTTTTTATGATTTGGATAATCGCTTTTTAACTTCCTCTCTGTTTTGCCTCATTTTGTATGGAATGCGTGGGTGCATTGGAGAAGAAAAAGAGTTACGGATAAAAGAAGGGTGGTGAGAGTTTGCACTTTTATGTGAGAGCAGTGAAAAAGAAACATTTTCACAATCTTGTAAGGTTTGATATGGCTCTCTTTTAACATCTGGTGAAAATACCTTATAACGCTTTATATTCATTTCTCGCTCTATGAGGATCATGAATTCGAGAGGTGAGAATGTGATCTCTCCATTTGCCAGAGATCATCAGATAATCTCTAGCATAGCCTTCTTTTTCAAAATCAAGGCGCTGCAATAAATTTCCGCTTTTGATATTCTCTGGCATATAGTTTGCCATCACCCTATGCAGATGATAAACATCAAAAATATGGCGTATGAGAGCAGATAAAATTTCGAACATGAGACCTTTGCCTTGCTGTTTTTCATCCAGAGAAAAACCAAGATGACAGGCTTGAAAAACACCGCGAACCACATTTGTAAAATTCACGATGGCGATGATGGGACTGTCATTTTTTAAACGTGTGGCATAGCGATAGGCGCATCTTTGTGTACTCTCATGCGCAAAAGCCTTGGTACGTGTTTTCCAAGCTTTTAGAGTATGGTAATCCGTAGGCTTTACCGGTTCAAAAGGGCGAAGATGGTTTTCATTGCGGAGGTAATAGGAAGAGAGTTCCTCTGCATCTTCTAGGCTGATCAAGGTGGAAAGTGTGCGTTTTGTTGTGATTGTCATAGCTTTCTCTCTATAGAACTATGTGAGTCTTTCTCTTTTTTATGCAATTTTTCTATGGCTTATTCTTTTTGGTGAAATTCATTGCAAAAGAGGTGAAGTTTATTATGTGTTTGACCAAAAATGATTAGTTTTGCATCACGGTATAGAAGGAGGAAAAAAGTACAAATTCAGAGATCATACTGTTTCATTGCTTTTGATTGCGCTTTACAAGTTTTTTTCTTTTTTTAATTTCTCCTTTGCATAAAAGCCTATGCACGCACTCTAAAGCGCAAAGCTATTTATCATATAAGTTTTTATGCTTATGAAGAATGTCTTTACAAGTTTTTGCTCTTTACAAAAGTGTTTGGCAAACCATAGGGTGCAATGCGTGCTCCTCTATGCAAATTTGCAAGATTCAATCCGTTGGTGATTGGATGCATCATGCTGCGTTGGTGATGTGAGGGTTGCATATTTTTTCTTCGATGATTATGTTCTTTCTGTTCTATCACGTTCTGCTTTTTGATGATATCCTGTTTGCATGTCTGTCACCATAGAAAGTTTGCCAATCTATTTTTCAGTCAATTTTTTTAATGGTGAGATCTTCATTCGTTTTTTTACCATTTTCTTTGTGCAAAATAGGTATGGTGTATAATAGGTGCACAGTCTTCTGTCACAGATCGATTTTTTTAATTTGGCATCTTAACGACGCAGTGAGGGAAGAGTGTATTTTTGTACAAGAGCATGTGATGCTTTCTCAGATAACTCTTTATTAATCAGCAAGATATTGAATTATAAAGAGAGTTTATTGTTATTGATCTCCACTAAGAGCTTTAAATATTGGAGGATTTTCTGATTTCAAATGTGTTTATGGTAAATGTGAGAAAAGTCATTTTTTGCAGGTTATAAGGGGGATTGGCATGGGGAGGGGAGTGCGATTGAAGAAAAGAATGCCTCGTTATGAATGCTCTTGAGTGCCAAGGGGTCTCTACAATATTGGGGATGAAAAGTTATGATGGTACGCGAAAGAGGATGGTGCCTCATGGCTTTGTGGGCATGTGGGGGGAGCGTGATTGAAGAAAAGAACGCCTCGTTATGAATGTTTTTGGGTGCCAAGGGGCTCTGCAATATTGGAGATGAACAGTTATGATGGTATGCGAAAGAGGATGGTGCCTCATGGCTGTGTGGGCATGTGGGGGGAATGCGATTGAAGAAAAGAATGCCTCGTTATGAATGCTCTTGGGTGCCAAGGGGTCTCGACAATATTGGAGATGAACAGTTATGATGGTATGCGAAAGAGGAGGGCGCCTCATGGCTTTATCGTTATATCCTTCACGAGTTTGTTGTGAAATGAAGGCGGTGCATTGAGAGATGCTTGTTTAAAACAAGCGCGCAAATTGGCAGCACAAGAGCATTTTGTGGTGGCATTTTATGGCGCGCTGTTTTGTATCAGAGGCATAAAAGGAAACATGTTGCTGCTGTTGTTGTTACAAACATTATGCACCGCTCATTTCTGAAAGAAATTTATGTGTGTTATTTATTTTCTCTGTTATTTTAAGAAAATATCTGATGTCATCATGGTTATTAATGGTGTTAACTCATACCAAGTGCATCTTTATAGAGCTGGATGATAGCTTCTTCTTCTATACGCTCATGTTCTTCTTTTTTACGCAACCGTATAATGCTGCGCACAGCTTTACTATCAAAACCAGAGCCTTTCAGTTCGGCGTAAACTTCTTTAATATCATCAGAAATGGTTTTTTTCTCTTCTTCTAAGCGTTCAATGCGTTCAATAAAAGCGCGCAATTGGTTTACGGATATTGCGTGTGTTTCATCGGTCACTGTATTCATTGCATTTTTCTCCGGACTTTCTGTTTTAAGCTGTTGTTGTTAATAATAAATTTTGTTGAGAAAGCTTGAAAGATGAGAAATCAATCAAGCTGTATTGTTTTTTACAAATGGACTTTAAATATTTTGTAAAATTTTTAAGATATATGCATTGATAAAAAGGCACTAAGAAGCCAAAAAGGATAAAAATCTCTTTCTATAGATGTGGGAAGAGAGATGTGATGAGGCTTTTGAAAAAGAAAAGGGCTGTATGCTTTATTTTAATTGCTTGCATGATAAAGGAAGTTTTGTGATTGCCAAAAAACAGGAATGGTTTTTTTTGAAAAAACGAAGCGTTTTTTTCTTGAGTGTTCTGTTGTTGTGCTCGTTTGTTGGTTTGGCAAGAGCTGATTTTAGAGTTTGTAATACTACCCAACAGTCTGTTGGGGTTGCCCTTGGCTATCGTACGCTTTCAGGATGGGTGAGTGAGGGATGGTGGGTGGTCCCAGAGACAGGGTGTAAAACTTTAATTGAGGGGCCGCTTTCTTCACGGTTTTATTATCTTTATGCGGAAGGTGCACAGAAAAAAAGCAACTGGTCTGGTTCTGTGACCATGTGTGTGCAAGATAGCCAATTTACTATTCAAGGAGTGCACGATTGTTTTCCTCGAGGTTATCAAAAGGCGGAGTTTAAGGAAATTGATACGGGCAATCAAAGCAGTTGGATGGTGCAGTTAACTGGGGAGTCTTTGTTAGATGATTCGGTTGTTAATTCGCCTTCTCTTTCTGGAGGTTCTCTACCGTGAAGCGTGCACGTAAAGTAAAAATTATTGCGACTCTTGGTCCTGCTTCTTTTTCTCTTGCCATGATTGAAAAGCTTTTTAGGGCGGGAGCCGATGTTTTTCGTTTGAATATGAGCCATACTGACCGTGAAACAATGGCTGATTTGGTCGCACGTATACGAGAGGTTGAAAAAATTGTTCGTCGACCTATCGGTATTTTAGTGGATCTCCAAGGACCCAAATTGCGCATCGGCTCCTTTGCTAAAGGGCAAGAGGAGTTGCGTGTTGGGCAAAGCTTTACATTAGACAGTCATGATGAGATGGGGGATGCGCAGCGTGTTTATTTTCCACATAAGGATGTGTTCGCCGCTGTGAAACCAGGAGACCGCCTGTTGATTGATGATGGAAAGCTGGAACTGCGTGCACAATTATGTCATGAGCATTTTGTTGAATGCCGTGTGGTTGCTGGAAACCGTATTGCTGATCGCAAAGGTGTCAGTTTTCCCGATACAGTTTTGCCTTTTGGTTCGATAACACAAAAGGATAAGGCTGATCTTCAGGCTGTTTTGCAACAGCCTGTTGATTGGGTGGCTCTTTCTTTTATTCAGCGTCCAGAAGATATTATAGAGGTGCGCCGGCTGATAAAAGGAAAAGTGGCTTTGATGGCTAAAATCGAAAAACCTCAAGCCTTGGAGCACATAGAAAAAATTATTGATGTCTGTGATGCTATTATGATTGCACGGGGAGATCTTGGTGTGGAAATGCCTTTGGAAAAGATTCCTGCATTGCAAATAGAACTCATAAAAGCCTGTCGTTTAGCGGGAAAGCCCGTGGTGGTGGCTACACAAATGCTCGAGTCTATGATCTCATCTCCTGTTCCAACACGCGCAGAAGTTTCTGATGTTGCTACAGCCGTTTACGCAGGTAGCGATGCGGTGATGTTGTCTGCTGAGTCTGCTTCTGGTCTTTATCCTGAAGAAGCCGTCCTTATGATGGACCGCATTGCGCGGCAAATTGAACAAGATCATACTTATGCGGCACAGGTTGGAGCACAACATCCTGCACCAGAGTCAACGGGAACGGATGCTATTTCTTTGGCTGCGCGGCAGATTGCCGAAACACTTGCATTGGCAGCTATTGTTGCCTATACCGCTTCAGGTACAACGGGGGTGCGTGCTTCACGAGAGCGTCCAAATAGACCTATTATTGCTTTATCACCCATTGTAGAAACTGCGCGGCGCTTGGCTTTGGTTTGGGGGCTACATTGTGTGGTGAGTGAAGATGCACGGGATTTAGAGGATATGGTTGATCGTGCGGCAGCAATTGCTTTTCAAGAAGGCTTTTGTGCTAGTGGAGACCGCTTTCTTGTCACAGCCGGTGTTCCTCTTGGTACCCCTGGTGCGACAAACCTTCTGCGTATCGCTGCTGTTTCTCAAGACGGAACAAAGAGTGTTTAATCGGAATATTGAGGCAGGTTGCTTTTCTATAGGATGTCTGAAGAGTACCATTATTGCCTTATCACCCACTGTAGAAACTGCGCGGCGCTTGGCTTTGGTTTGGGGGCTACATTGTGTGGTGAGTGAAGATGCACGGGATTTAGAGGATATGGTTGATCGTGCGGCAGCAATTGCTTTTCAAGAAGGCTTTTGTGCTAGTGGAGACCGCTTTCTTGTCACAGCCGGTGTTCCTCTTGGTACCCCTGGTGCGACAAACCTTCTGCGTATCGCTGCTGTTTCTCAAGACGGAACAAAGAGTGTTTAATCGGAATATTGAGGCAGGTTGCTTTTCTATAGGATGTCTGAAGAGTACCATTATTGCCTTATCACCCATTGTAGAAACTGCGCAGCGCTTGGCTTTGGTTTGGGGGCTACATTGTGTGGTGCGTGAAGATGCACGGGATTTAGAGGATATGGTTGATCGTGCGCCAATAATTGCTTTTCAAGAAGGCTTTTGTGGTAGTGGAGAGCGCTTTCTTGTCACAGCCGGTGTTCCTCTTGGTACCCCTGGTGCGACAAACCTTCTGCGTATCGCTGCTGTTTTTCAAGACGGAACAAAGAGTGTTTGAAAGGTTGGCGGGTATTAGAAATGTTTGGGTATGGTGTTTTCCTTTAGAGAGCAGATGTTGTTTGCCATCTATTTAATATGTGCAGAAATCTTTGATATTGTTATGGTGGTTTATGCGGGCAGAGCAATGCGTTAATGTTATCTGCTGAATTCACTTCAGGTTTTTATTCTGAAGAGGGCGGACTTATGATGGATTGCATTGCGCGGCAAATTGAACAAGATCATATTTATGTGGTACGGGGTGGAGCAAAATATCTCGCAGCAAAATCCATGGGAACCGCTGCCATTTTTCTGGCTTGCGCGCGATTGTCGAAACATTTGCATGGGCAGTTATATTGTTGCTTATATCGCTTCGGGCACAACGGGGGGTGTGATTCACGAGAGCGCCCAAACAGATCTATTATTGCCCTATCACTCACTGTAGAAACTGCGTGGCGATTGGCTTTGCTGTGGCAGGGCAAACTGATCTTGTCATATGATCTCCTGTGATCTTCTAAAAGTGGCATCCGATCTTTATCTTGAAGAAGCCATGTTTCTTGATACAGCAGAGAATTGAATAAGATTCTCTGGAAATTGTTTTTTGATTGATACGATCTTTTTACAAGAGCTTCTTATCTAGCCAAGATATTCATTGATAAGAATTTAGCAGTTTGCCATTTTAAGAGCTCTGAATAAAAAATATTATCATTTTAAAGCCTCTGGTTTGGAGGTGAAAAATATTTGCTTCCCTCTTCATCGAAGAAGAGTCGTTAGGGTGTATAAATGGGACGAAAAAACACCCCATATTTTTTCATAAATTTTTTAAATGTAAGAGCAGAAACAAAATTGCCAAAAGCGAAAGTAGGAATGGGTCAAGAGAAGGATAGTGTTGGTTTATTCTCTGATAAGTGTGAAGATGGAGCTGTTGATAGATTTTGCTCGCTACTCTTTGTGAGAGGGCTTTGTTGATAAGAAAGGAGTGGTTTATGCAAAACAGGGGCATTGCTTTTTGAGAGAGCGTTGCTTTTATTGGCTGCTCTCGTAATGTACAGGCGCTTTTTTACATTTTCTGTCGTTATGCCTCTGGTTTCTTGAGATTTATATTGCTGGTCAGTTAAAAAAAACCGTCGGGTGCTTATGAATTCTCTGGTTCTTGAACATTCATGTTGGTTTGGTTATCTTGCAGCAATTGATTGGTGAGTTTTTCAATGCGCTCTGTTGTGTTGCGTACAATTCTTGCCATGGTGCGGTCCCTTTCATTGTGTAACCGCAAAAGAGCTTCGTAATCTTCTTTTAATTTTTCATTTTCTCGTTGAATTTCTTCCATTTCATCAATAATCATAATACCGGCCATCACCGATAAACGATGGTCACCAATCTCACCAAAATTTTTCTTTAAATGTGCGATATATTGATCTAATCGAGCTGCAAGTTCAATGAGATGGCTTTCTTGCCCTTTATTGCAAGCCATGCGATAAACTTTACCATCAATGGTGACGGAAACAGTTTCCATACATTCAAACCTTTATCTATCAATGACGACACGTATTGTTTCCATTGCTTTAACTAAACGTTTGGAAACTTCTTTGTTTACTGCTTCGAGACGCTCAACTTGGGCTTCAGATTTATCAAGTGCTTGAGCAAGATGGCTACGGTCAGCGTTCATGCGTTGAATTTCTTCTTCCCATTCGTTGTTCTTATCAATAACAGCATTGCGATTTATAATGGTGATCTCTAAGGTTCTTAGCGCTTTTTCCAATTGCTCTAAAGCGTGGGGGAGAACTGTCGTTTCTTGATTCATGATGTTTTTATCCTCCAAGTGATTGTATCCTTTATCAGTTTTTTATGCAAAAACGAATCACTCATTTTCTTTTCTTTTGTAGATTTTATTTTTAAGTATGTAGGATATTTTAGCAAGCAAGGCAGAGAATACATATTTAATTAAAGGCTGGATTTTTTAAGAGTATTGGCATAAATGATATATGCACAGATGTGTGAGGGGAATGGTATTGGTATTACTTATGTGATGATAAAAAATCTTACCCTGAAAAAGAAGTATTTCTCAAAAAATGAAGAGAATACGGAAAAAGCGACAAAATAACCTGTTTAACGAAATGGTCTATCATTTATGACAAATACTGAACAACAGAATCAGATGGCCAATGCTATCCGTTTTCTTGCTATTGATGCGATTGAAAAAGCAAATTCTGGTCATCCTGGCTTGCCAATGGGCGCAGCCGATATTGCTACCGTTCTTTATACAAAGTTTCTTGCCCATGATCCAAAAAATCCGCACTGGCCTAACCGCGATCGTTTTGTGTTATCAGCTGGGCATGGCTCTATGTTGCTTTATGCCTTGCTCTATCTTTCTGGTTATGAAGATATCTCTCTTGAAGATCTCAAAAATTTTCGCCAACTAGGGTCAAAGCTTGCTGGACATCCAGAATATGGGCACGCTGCCGGCATTGAAACAACCACTGGGCCCCTCGGGCAAGGTTTGGCAAATGCCGTGGGAATGGCAATTGCTGAGCGCCTACAAAATGCGCGTTTCGGTGATCTTATCAATCATTATACTTATGCTTTGGTTGGTGATGGCTGTCTTATGGAAGGCATTTCTCAAGAAGCTCTTTCTTTGGCGGGTCATTTGAAACTCAACAAGCTTATTGTATTGTGGGACGACAATAATATTTCTATCGATGGTGAAATCTCTCTTGCTGATAGTACAGACCAGATAGCGCGTTTTAAAGCCTCTGGGTGGAATACACATAAGGTCGATGGACATAGCCAAACAGCTCTTGCTCATGCTATCAAAGAGGCACAAAATTCTGATAAACCAACGTTGATTGCTTGTAAAACAACCATTGGTTTTGGAGCGCCAAATAAAGCCGGAACCAATAAAGTTCACGGCTCTCCCCTGGGAGCACGGGAAATCGCTGAAACCCGTATCGCTTTGGGTTGGAGTGAAGAGCCTTTCGTTATTCCAGCGGATATTCTTGATAATTGGCGCTTAGCTGGTCTTAGTGCTGCTAAAGAGCGGAAAAAGTGGGAAGAAAAATTGGCTGCTCTTCCCGTATCAGAACGCGTGGAGTTTGAAAGATTAATGCGGGGCGATTTGTTGGGGGGATTTGATAGCGCTATCGATGCTTATAAACAAAAAATCGTCGAAGAACGCCCTATCGTTGCTACCCGTAAGGCTTCGGAAATGGCGCTTGAGGTTATCAATGAAGTCGTTGTGGAGACCATTGGTGGTTCTGCTGATTTGACCGGCTCTAACAATACAAAAAGCAGCCAGATGAAAAGTATTTCTGCTGAAGATTTTTCAGGGCGCTATATTCATTATGGGATTCGCGAACATGCCATGGGAGCTGTGATGAATGGTCTTGCCCTTCATGGCGGTTTTATTCCTTATGGGGGAACCTTTTTATGCTTTTCTGACTATATGCGTCCTGCTATGCGTCTCTCTTCTCTTATGGGATTGCGGGTCATTTATGTCATGACTCATGATTCTATTGGTCTTGGTGAGGATGGACCTACCCATCAACCCGTGGAACATTTGGCTTCTTTGCGTGCCATGCCTAATCATCTCGTGTTCCGACCCGCTGATGCTATGGAGACCGTGGAGTGCTGGCAATTGGCTTTGAAAGCACGCGGGACACCTTCTACTTTGGCTTTGAGCCGGCAAAATTTACCGCTGTTGCGTCAAGAATATGAAGAAGAAAATCTTTGTACGCTTGGAGCTTATGAATTACTTACCGCAAGTGATGATGCAAAGGTAACTCTGTTTGCTTCCGGTTCAGAATTGCAAATTGCAGTACAAGCGCACGCATTGTTAGAAGAAAAGGGCATCCCAACCCGTGTGGTTTCTGTACCTTGTTTTGAACTCTTTGCACAACAATCTCTCTCCTATCAGCGTGCTCTTATTGGTGATGCGCCGGTTAAAATAGCCCTTGAAGCTGCTGTGGGGCAGGGCTGGGAGCGCTTTATTGGTTGTGATGGTGTGTTTATCGGCATGGATGGTTTTGGTGCAAGCGGAACGATTGAGGCACTCTATGCACATTTTAACATTACTTGTGAGAATGTGGTGGCTCACGTTGAAAAAAAACTGGAAGAAATTAATACGGAAAATGTTAAATGAGTCTTCATAGTGCCATGAACAATTTTGATCATAGGAAAGGCAAGGTTTTATATACAGTTGTGGATTTGAGTGATTGGTTAAGATATTGAAATTGTAGCTGTTTATCATTAAAGACTATTGGAGACTAAATGCCCATTCGTTGCGCTCTAAAGAGAGTTAAGAACAATGTGAAATGATGTTGTCTGTTGCAATGAGTGGGGTTGGGTGTATTGGTCGTAATATCTTATGGGCATTTGTGGAGAGTGGTTGGTTAAGATATTGAAGTTGTGGCTGTTAATGATTTGGGATCGGTGGAAACCAATGCCCATTTGTTGTGCTAGAAAAAGATATAAGGAAAATGTGAAATGACGGTTCGCGTTGCAATTAATGGGTTTGGTCGTATTGGTCGTAATATCTTACGGGCACTTGTGGAGAGTGGACGGAAAGATATTGAAGTTGTGGCCGTTAATGATTTGGGATCGGTGGAAACCAATGCCCATTTGTTGCGCTATGATTCCGTTCATGGGCGTTTTCCAGGTGAGGTGAAGGTGGTAGGTGATGCCATTCATGTTGAGGGCAGTTTGATCAAGGTGTTGGCAGAGCGTGATCCAGCACAGTTGCCATGGAAAGCTTTGGATATCGATATCGCTTTAGAATGTACCGGAATTTTTACAGCACGTGATAAGGCAAGTGCTCACTTGGATGCAGGCGCAAAGCGTGTTCTGGTTTCCGCCCCTTCTGAAGGCGCAGATCTTACCGTGGTTTATGGGGTTAATCACCATGCTTTAAGCAAAGAGCACCTCGTGGTTTCCAATGCTTCTTGTACAACGAACTGTTTGGCACCTGTTGCGCAAGTCTTACATAATGCGGTGGGTATTGAAAAGGGCTTTATGACAACAATCCATTCTTATACGGGTGATCAACCTGTGTTGGATACCATGCATCGTGACCTTTATCGCTCTCGCGCGGCCGCTCTTTCTATGATCCCTACCTCAACAGGAGCAGCAAAAGCTGTAGGGTTGGTGTTGCCAGAATTAAAAGGCTTGCTTGATGGGGTATCGATTCGCGTTCCAACGCCAAATGTGTCCGTGGTTGATTTGACATTTACGGCTAAACGCTCCACAACAGTTGAAGAAATTAATACGGCTATTTGCACGGCGGCACGCGGTTCACTCAAGGGAATTTTAGATACTACAGAGGAAAAGCTTGTTAGTTGTGATTTTAATCATAATCCGCATTCAGCTATTTTCCATAATGATCAAACAAAGGTGATCGATGGTCAGCTTTGTCGTGTTTTGGTCTGGTATGATAATGAATGGGGGTTTTCAAACCGCATGGGTGATACCGCAGTTGCTTTTGCCAAAACCATATAAAAGAGGACCTTCGGGTCCTCTTTCTATATTAGAAAGTTGAATTTTATGATAAAAATAAAGGCGTATTCTTTTTGAAAAAAACGCGTAAAAATTGCTTTTTGGGTGTAAAAAACAAGATACTGTTCGCGTGATGAAAAGTGTGCTTTGTATTTGCTATTTGTACAGAAATATTTGGTTTGTAAAATTATATAAACAAGAAAAGTTTGAAAAACTGTGTCCGTGAACAAAACAAAGTATAAACGAGATAAGGTTTGAGAAAATAGAACTGCTGATTTCTTTGTAAAAGCAAAAAGAAAATTTTGTAAAACGAAGAGAGTCGATGCGTTTTTGTTGAAAACAATGGAAAGTGAAGAGGAAAGAGCGGATGATTTTTGTACAGTTGATGATGTTGATGTCCGCTTAGAGCGTGTTCTTGTGTGGTGGTGGAATATGCGGGTTGTGTTCTTTAATTGAGATGACGATGAAGGGCAAAGAGAGTCGATGCGTTTTTGTTGAAAACAACGGAAAGTGAAGAGAAAAGAGCGGATGATTTTTGTACAGTTAATGATGTTGATGTCCGCTTAGAACGTGTTCTTGTGTGGTGGTGGAATATGCGGGTTGTGTTCTTTAATTGAGATGACGATGAAGGGCAAAGAGAGTCGATGCGTTTTTGTTGAAAACAACGGAAAGTGAAGAGAAAAGAGTGGATGATTTTTGTACAGTTGATGATGTTGATGTCCGCTTAGAGCGTGTTCTTGTGTGGTGGTGGAATATACGGGTTGTGTTCTTTGATTGAGATGACGATGAAGGGCAAAGATGATCGATGCATTTTTGTTGAAAACAACGGAAAGTGAAGAGGAAAGGGCGAATGGGTTTTCGTACACTTGATGATGTTGATGTTGCTGGAAAACGTGTGCTTGTGCGGGTGGATTTTAATGTTCCCATGGCGCAGGGTAAAGTTTGCGATGAAACGCGTCTTCAACGCCATAAAGAGACGCTCGTTGAGCTGCAAAAGCGTGGTGCTAAGCTTATTCTTCTCTCCCACTGTGGGCGCCCTAAGGGAAAAGTAGAGCCAGAGTTCTCACTCCATCCTGTTGTGGAAGTTTTAGAAAAAATCATCAATCAACCGGTGACTTTTGCTTCAGATTGTATTGGTCCAGCTGCACAGATAGCGGTTGAGGCGTTGCAAAACGGCGGTGTTTTACTGCTTGAAAATGTTCGTTTTCATTGTGGTGAAGAAAAGAATGATTGTTCTTTTGCAGAGGCTCTGGCCCATAATGGGGATCTCTACGTTAATGATGCTTTTTCAGTCTCGCATCGTGCCCATGCTTCGGTGGAAGGAATAACACATTTGTTGCCTTCCTATGCGGGGCGCTCTCTGCAGGGTGAATTACAGGCATTAGAAAAAGGGCTTGGCAATCCAACGCATCCCGTGATTGCACTTGTTGGAGGTGCAAAGGTTTCGAGTAAGCTTTTTGTACTCAATCATTTGGTTGAAAAAGTTAATTATTTGGTGATTGGCGGTGGCATGGCCAACAGTTTTTTGGCCGCGCAAGGTGTGTGTGTTGGAAAATCGCTGTGTGAACATGCGTTGATGGAAACAGTCAAAAAGGTTATGGAAAAAGCACAAGAGTGCCAATGTAAGCTTCTGTTGCCTGTGGATGCAATCGTTGGATTTCGCTTTGAAAAAGATGCTCCCCATCGTCTCTATGATATTGGAGATATTCCGGAGGAAGGTATCATTCTGGATATTGGAACACGCTCCATTGCTCATATCAATGCTGCGATTGATGAGGCTGCTACCCTTGTCTGGAATGGACCCCTTGGGGTTTTTGAAATGCCTCCTTTTGATCAGGGAACCATAGCCGTGGCACGTCATGCAGCAGAACGTAGCTTGACAAAAAAAATGATTTCAATCGCTGGAGGTGGAGATACGGTTTTTGCACTTAACCATGCGGGTGTTGCTGATGATTTTACTTATCTTTCCACCGCAGGGGGTGCTTTTCTAGAATGGATGGAAGGCAAAGTGCTTCCTGGTATTCTTGCTCTCACGCAAGCTTAAAGGCTTTGTTGAAGGGAAAATTGAAAGAGCTGTAGGGTCATGGGCTGTGTCAAGTACGATGATCAGATTGCTGATGTTGAAAATGCGATAAAATAAAGAGGATTTTTTATGAGTGAACGTCTTGAAGATATAGCACTTGCTCTGGTGCATGCTGGTAAGGGTATTTTGGCTGCCGATGAAAGTACTGCAACAATCGGTAAGCGTTTTGAAAGTATTGGTGTTGAGTCCAATGAGGATAACCGCCGCGCTTATCGTGAAATGCTTTTTAGCGCAAAAGAAGCCATGGAAAGTGCTATCTCTGGTGTTATTTTATTTGATGAAACCATTCGTCAAAAGGCTTCTACGGGGAAAATGTTGACGGATATTATCCGTGATGCGGGCGCTTTGCCAGGAATTAAAGTCGATACCGGTGCTAAACCCTTGGCGGCTTTTGCAGGTGAGACAATTACTGAAGGCTTGGATGGATTGCGTGAACGGTTAAAAGAGTATTATGCTTTGGGAGCACGTTTTGCTAAATGGCGTGCTGTGATTGCCATTGATGCCTACATGCTGCCAACAAGGAGCGCTATCAAGCAAAATGCACAGGCTCTCGCGCGTTATGCTGCTTTGTGCCAAGAATTACAAATTGTGCCGATTGTTGAACCAGAAGTGTTGATGGATGGGCCCTCGCGCGCTCATTCAATCGCGCGCTGCTTTGAGGTGACACAGACCGTCTTAAAGACAGTGTTTCAAGAATTGTTTGAAGCCCGTGTTGTTCTCGAGGGTATGATTTTAAAGCCCAATATGGTGATCGATGGTAAAGATGCGCGAAAAGCTTCTGTTGAAGAGGTGGCAGAAAAAACAGTTCAAGTGCTTAAACAAACTGTACCTGCTGCTGTTCCAGGAATTGCTTTCCTTTCTGGAGGACAATCTGATGAAGAAGCGACAGCTCACTTGTCTGCTATGAATAGTTTAGGGGCATTGCCTTGGAAATTGACTTTTTCTTATGGACGGGCATTGCAAGCGGCTGCTTTAAAAGCGTGGGCTGGCAGTCATGAAAATATCGCTGTTGCCCAAAAGGCTTTTTGTCATCGTGCCCGAATGAACCATCTGGCTGCTTTGGGACAATGGACAAAAGAGCATGAGCAGTCTTGTGCTTAAATAAAAACACATTCTCTCCTGGCAGATTGTCCTTAACTATTGACGGATGTTCTTTAACAAAATTGTTCGCGAAGGGATGAATGGGCTGTGTAAGCGGTTAAAGGATTATGATGCTTTGGGAGCAGATTTTGCTAAATGGCGTGCGGTGCTTGCCAGTGATGCCTACATGCTGCCAACAAGGAGCGCTATCAAGCAAAATGCACGGGCTCTCGTCTGTTTTTGCTTTGTATCAAGAATGACAAATTGTGCCGATTGTTGAACTGGGAGTGTTGATGGATGGGCTCTCGCGTGCCCATTCAATCGCGCGTTGCTTTGAGATGACACAGACTGTCATACAGTGTTTCAAGAATTGTCTGAAGCCCGTGTTGTTCTCGAGGGTATGATTTAAAGCCCAATAGGGTGATTGATGGCAAAGATGCGCGAAAAGCTTCTGTTGAAGAAGGTGGCAGAAAAAACAGTTCAAGTGCTTAAACAAACTGTACCTGCTGCTGTTCCAGGAATTGCTTTCCTTGTCTTGAGGACACTCTGATGAAGAAGTGACAGTTCATTTGTCTGCTATGAATAGTTTAGGGGCATTGCCTTGGAAATTGACTTTTTCTTGATCGACGGGCATTGCAAGCAGCTGCTTTAAAAGCGTGGGCTGGCAGTCATGAAAATATCGCTCAGCCATTGTTTTTTATCAGATACACAAAAAGCCCCGCGTTTTAAGGCAGGGCATCTCTTCTTGGCAATTTTACACATGTTTTCTAAAGAAGCTTAAATTGTAAAAGCGGTGAAAAGGTGTTTCTTTTGCTGTCTCACGCAGCTTCATTATTTTCAATACGCTGAGACTTTACGAAACGTTTTTTCGCTTTTCACAACAACACGCTTTTACATGCCAAGGTTACCAAAACGGTTTTTAAATTTAGAAACACGACCACCACGGTCTACAAGTGTTTGAGATCCACCTGTCCATGCTGGATGGGTTCTTGGGTCAATATCTAGATTAAGGACATCTCCTTCTTTTCCCCAAGTGGAGCGCGTTGTGTATTGGCTACCATCCGTCATAACGACGGTAATTTTGTGATAGTCGGGATGAATATTCGCTTTCATGCGTCAAACCTTTTGTGTCTATAAAATGAAATGGCACTTTTTCACTTTTTAAGTGCGCTTCCGTTGTCTTTTTGATAAGTTGTTTAAAGTACCCTTTCTATAACCGAGCACGCATCAAAAAACAAGTGTTCAAGATATATCATTGTATCAAGGGTTATGGATAACCTAATGGAATGAGCAAAGTCTTATGAATCTCTTTAATTATTCAGAAAAATCTGCCAACCCTTCAGAAAAAAAATCTTCATTCTCCTCGCTGAAAACTTTTGGTCCTTATCTTGTGCGTTATCGATGGCTGTTTATTTTTGCTTTTTTCGCTTTAACGGTTGGGGCTCTTGTGACACTCGCTTTGCCGGTTGCTATCGGCAAAATGTTTGATCATGGTTTTTCTGCTTCAAGCCATGGGCATATCAATTTTTATTTCTTTATTTTATTTATCTTGGCCTTGCTGCTCGCTCTTGCTTCGGCTTGTCGTTATTATTGTGTCATTACTTTGGGAGAACGCATTGTTGCCGATTTGCGGCGTGATGTGTTTGTCCATATTATGAAACTTTCACCCGCTTTTTTTGATAAATCTCATTCTGGTGAACTCGTCTCAAGGTTGCTTACCGATACAACGCAAATAAAATTAGCCGTGGGCTCGACCGCTTCTACCGCTTTACGCCATCTGATTGTGGTCATCGGCGCAATCGTGATGATGGTTATCACCAATGCTAAATTGTCTGCACTGGTGCTGCTTGCTATTCCCTTTGTGGCTATTCCCTTAGTTGTTTTTGGGCGCAGGGTTCGTACACGCACACGCGCTGCACAAGATCGTGTCGCAGATGCTAATGCTTTGGCAACCGAACAGGTGAGTGCTATTCGTACAGTGCAAGCTTTTACCGCTGAAAAGCTTGTTGCAACGCATTTTTCACAGTTGATTGAGCGTGCTTTTCAGACAGCGCGTGCTTCTGTGATCTTGCGTTCCTTCTTTACCGGCTTTGCCATCTTTCTGGTTTTTAGCAGTGTGGTTGCTGTTTTATGGATTGGCTCTCGAGATGTTTTGGATGGCACTATGACAGCAGGAACTCTCGGTCAATTTGTCCTCTATGCCGTTTTTGGAGCAACTACTTTTGCACAATTATCTGAACTTGGTGCAGAATTAATACAAGCAGCAGGGGCTGCTGAACGGCTTGCCGAATTGCTACAAGAACAGCCTACTATCTTAGCACCACAAAATCCTCTCTCTTTGACAAAGCCTGTGCAAGGGGCCCTTATTTTTGATCAGGTCGATTTTACTTATCCTTCCAGACCAGAAGATAAGATTTTACGCTCTCTCTCTTTTTCTATCAAAGCCGGGGAAACGGTTGCTTTTGTTGGCGCTTCAGGGGCAGGTAAAAGCACACTTTTTTCTTTAATCCTGCGTTTCTATGATCCAACAAGTGGAAAAATTTGCTTTGATGGTGTCGAGATTAATCACCTTTCTGTGCAAGATTTACGCGGTGCCATCTCTTATGTTCCACAAGATGTTGCCATTTTTGATGGTACATTGCGTGATAATATCATGTTCGGAACAGAAAATATAACGGAAGAGCAAATTATTGCTGCTGCTAAAGCCGCCAACGCCCTTGAATTTATTGAAGCCTTACCAAATGGTTTTGATACAGAAGTGGGAGAACGCGGTACTATGCTTTCTGGTGGACAAAAACAACGCGTTGGTATTGCCCGGGCAATTTTAAGAAATGCTCCCCTGTTATTGCTTGATGAAGCAACATCAGCATTAGATGCAAACAGTGAAAAGCTGGTACAAGAAGCCTTAGAGGGATTGATGCAAAATCGAACAACATTGGTTATTGCGCACCGTTTGGCAACAATTTTAAAAGCTGATCGTATTCTTGTAATGGATAAAGGCGCCCTTGTGGAAGAAGGAACCCATGCAGAGCTTGTGGCAAAAAATGGCGTTTATGCTTACCTCGCCAAATTGCAATTTTCACCCGAATAGAATCTCATGATACAAGAGCAACTTTTAAGCGTATCAACACTCTCTTTTCAGGCAGATTTATTCGTTTTAAGGACTCTTGGAAAAAAGAGGGGTAAAAATTTGAGGCGTTTTTCTTTTCAAATTCTTAAAGGACTGTTTTTTTGACTGTGTGAGATAGAACATTTGTTATAAAAGCGCTTCCTCTGTGTACAGAATATCCTGTCTGTATAAAGATAAAACGATGCCAAACTGTGACGCCAATCTTTCGTACTGTTGTAAGTTCGAAGAGCTCATAAATGGGTGGAGATACGCTTTTTATCGATGTCATAAAGAGGGCGAACAGAGCAAGCGGTATATTTTACTGTGTTAAGATTTTGAGTATTTTATCCCATATTTTATAGATCATGCATTTTGAGGCGTTATAAGGCATTTTTTGAAAATGCATAAAGCATTATAGCAGTATAGTGAAATACAAATTGCTGCCTCTTGCCAATGTAAACATTTCTATTTTGTATATTATTTTTATTAAAATAGAATATGTAGCTTCCCATGAATCGGATATACACATAATGATACAATATCGAGGAATCGATAAGAGAGCTGTATTCACTGTCGGTAAGGATAAAAGAGAGCAAGAATGCTTGAAGAGATAAAAGAGGTAAAAGAGATAATTAGTTTCGTAGTAGAGGAAATGATTGCCATCATAGCTATCATTAAGTTCATTCGTGGGAAGAAAAAGAAATATAGGGTTTTAGGATTAAGCGTTATGATTTTAATCGCCATAGCGATAGGGGTGTGGTGGTGGTGGAATCTTAATATTGGTGGTCGCAAATCGTAAGAATAAGAAATTATGGGAGATACATAAAAAGACCATTGCACAAGCAAAAAAGGCTTTTGGAAACAACACACACAATATCAAAGAAATGGATTGTGCAATGGGGTGAGGGCGTAAGGCAATGGGAAAGAGAAGTATTGGAGGTAAAAAATTAGGGTAGACATAAAAGTCAGTGGAAATAGACCTTCATTGGTAGTGGATATTTGTGCGTAAGGGGGGAGAGAATTGTGTTCGTTGTATGAGGAGGAACTCGAGGGTATTTGTGTGTGAGGACAGGAAAAATATGTTCATTGTCTAAAAAGGTATTCAAAAAAACTGACTGCTGAACATTACGAAAAAATAGACACGTTCTTGGAGAATAAAAATTTTAAGGAATATTATGCAAAAATAGTATAATTAAATACAAATTGCTAATTATATCAATGTAAACATCTCTATTTTGTATATTATTTTTATTTAAGTATAATATGTATCTTTCTATGAATCGGATATACACATAATGATACAGTATTGAGGAATCGATAAGAGAGCTGTATTCAATGTCAGTGAGGATAAAAGAGAGCAAGAATGCTTGAAGAGATAAAAGAAGTAAAAGAGGTAATTAGTTTCGTAGTAGAGGAAATAATTGCCTTAATAGCTATGGTTAAGTTTATTCGTGGGAAGAAGAAATATAGGGTTTTAGGATTAAGCGTTATGGTTTTATGCGCCATAGCGATAGGCGTGTTGTGGTATTTTGGATATTCAACCAACTTATTGTTATGCTTTGCAATGATAGTATGTTGTGTAATATGCGTTATGCTGGTAGTCATAAATCATAAAAATAAGGAATTAGCTGAAGACCTTACGCAAAAATATCAAGAGTGTGCAGGATATAAAGAAATTATTGCACAAGAGGAGAAGAAGGTTATTCAATTAACTGAAGACCTTAAGCAAAAAGAGCGAGAGTGTGAAATATATAAAAGGATTATTACAGAAGGGGAAAGAAGGCTTTTTAATAAAACGCGAAAAATATCAAAGAAATGGATTGAGCGATGGGATGAGGAGGCAAGACAGTGGGAAAGGGTCGTACTGGAGATAAAAACCCTTGGGGAAAACATGAAAGTCAGTGGAAATGGACCTTCATTGGTAAAGGGTATTTGTGCGCAAGGGGAGAGAAAATTGCGTTCATTGTACAAAAAGGCACTCGAAGAAGAACTGACTAATGAACATTATGAAAAAATCAGTAATAAAGTAAAGCATTTTATAGAAGTTGATATTTTTAAGCAAAATTATCTGAAAACATTCAAGTTAATGCAAGAGAATGGGATAGTTATTGAAGAGGTTGTAAATTCTCGTACGAAAGAAAAAGAATATAAACCTACAATATTGTTTTTTCATTGGTATTTGTATGTGGTTGATAATATGATCACTATTTTGGATAGAGAAAAACAAGAAAAACTATCTAAAGAGAGGAATGAAAAGCAAGAAGCCACGGATAGTTATAAGGGCAATATATCTACAATTATAGAATGCGAAGAAATACAGAAAATAGCAACTCCAGACCGCAGTGAATGTGACTGGCTGTTAATGAATAAAGAGCACATTTTATCATTGTTATATGATATTTCCGATGGTTATGAAAAAGCAATAAAAACTTTTATTTACTATAAGATGCTTATTGATACGGTAAAAGAGGGATATATTGCTTTCGATAAGGAGTGCAATTACTTCATAATTGAAGAAAAAATTAAGATTTGTAGAGAGAATGATGAACAGAGGGAAAAAGATTCCTCCATTGCTGAAGAGACTCTAACATTTGAAGAAGCTTACAAATTAGGTGCTAGAGAATGGATGAGGTCATCTAATAAGAAATGTGATAACCGGTTGATCTTTTGGAAGAAGCTCGTAGAAGAAGAAAATTCAAAGAGAAAATTAGACATTATCTTTGATAATAAGGGGGTGCAGGAATTGGAAAAGGCTATTGGTGACACACAAAGACTGTTTAATTTCGACATGCGGACGGCGATAAGCGAGAATAAAGATTTTCATTACGATCAATCTTGTGAGCATTTTATAGACTATCTGAGATAATGGTTAAATAAAGGGGATAGGGGTGTGGTTATGGAATCTTAATATTGGTAGTCGCAAATCATAAGAATAAGAAATTATGGGAGATACATAAAAAGACCATTGTACAAGTGAAACAAAGGCTTTTTGAAACAACACACACAATATCAAAGAAATGGATTGTGCAATGGAGTGAGGGCGTAAGGCAATGGAGAAAGAGAAGTATTGGAGGTAAAAATTAGGGTAGACATAAAAGTCAGTGGAAATAGACCTTCATTGGTAGTGGATATTTGTGCGTAAGGGAGGAGAGAATTGTGTTCGCCGTATGAGAAGGAACTCGAGGGTATTTGTGTGTGAGGACAGGAAAAATATGTTCATTGTCTAAAAAGGTGTTCAAAAAACAGACTGCTGAACATTACGAAAAAATAGACACGTTCTTGGAGAATAAAAATTTTAAGGAATATGATGCAAAAGCAGTGCAATTAAATTCAAATTGCTGCATCTCATCAATATAAATATCTCTATTTTGTATATTATTTTTATTTAAAATAGAATGTATGGATTATCATAAATCATATATACACATAATGATACAATATCGAGGAATCGGTAAGAGGGCTGTATTAATCATTGGGTAGCAAAACAAGAGTGCAAGAATGGGTGAAGCTGTTATAGTTATAGGGGGAATATTCATAGCAGGGAGCATACTCTATAGTCTTTGGTTAGCAAATCATCAGAAAAAGCAATTAAGTGAACAACTTAAGCAATGTGATGAATTACTGCAGCTAAAATATCGAGAGTGCGCGATATATAAAGATATTATTGCGCAAGAAAACAAAAGGCTTTTTCGAAAAACGCAAAGAATACCGAAAGAATGGATTAAACAATGGGATGAGGGAGTAAAGCAATGGGAAAGGAGTATACTGGAGATAAAAAATCCTGGGCATTTTTCTGAAATTAGAGAAAAGCAGCATCCGGTGGTGGTGAAAGATATTTGTGCTCACGGATATGCAGATACATTTCTTCTTTATGAGGATGCGCTGAGAGTAAAATTTACTGCTGAGCAGATTGAAAGAATAAATAAATTAATGATGCGCCCAATTTTTAAGCAAACTTATCCTAAAGTTGTGCGATTGATGAGACAAAATGGCATTAAATTGCGAAAGTTTGTGGATCCTTTGACGAAAAAAAAGCGCTATAAGCCTACAATGCTGTTGTTTCATTGGTGGTTATATATGATTGATGATATGATTACAGCTGAATATGAACAGCAACAAAAAGAGAAAGTTTTACAGCGCGGTGAAAAGTTAAAAGCGGAAATCGGCTTTGAAAATATGTCTGAGGATATAGAAGGATACATGTCTGAATATATAAAAGTAAGCATGTTTGAATATATAGACATAGAAAGAGACAAACCTAAATATACAGAATATGAGATGCTAGAATCCATAATTCGGTGTGGATATTTTCTATCTCATAATTACCGACTACTATGCATTTGTAAACAGGGGCTTCTCTCATTCTTGTATGATATTTCCAGTGATTATAAGGCAGCAAGAGAAACTTTTATTTACTATAAGATGCTTATTGATACGGTAAAAGAGGGATATATTGCTTTCGATAAAGATTGTTGTTCTTTCATTGTTAAAGAGGCCATGAAGGTTTGTAGAAAGAGAGATCAAGAAGAGAAAAAAGACCTTAGTATTTCTGAAAAAACTCCAACATTTGAAGAAGCTTACAAATTAGGAGTCAGAGAATGGATGAAGGTGTCAAATGAGAAATGTGATAACCGGTTGATCTTTTGGGAGAACCTTATCACAATAGAAAATTCAAAAGAGAAATTAAAAATTATCTTTGGTGATAAGAAGGCGCAAGCATTACAAGAAGCTATTGATAAAGAAAAAGAGCGGTTTGAGAATGAAATACAATCAGCAGTTCTTGCAAATAAATACTTGAATGACAATAAATCTTACGCTTATTTGGCAGGCATTCTGGAATATAATGCTTGAATAAAGGGAGAGTGCAATGAGTTTGCTCGAATCTTTGTCATGGTGCAGTGCTGAAAAAGAGTGAAAAGCAATGAGAGGCGTATGTGAGAGCCCTTAGCGGAGAGGAGAGGTGTTTGGAGCCAATCTTTTTTTAGTATAAAGAGAATATCAGGAGTCGGGGAGGTTTTTGCCTTGGCTGTGGTTATTGCTTTTGAGAGCGGTTTGTTGTGATGGGGTTTTCTTTTTCAGCTTATTTGCAGGGGAATGGAGGAAAAAGCAGCATCAATAATATTCGCTGTCTTTGCATCTTTTGAAGTTTATGGGGGGCATTGATTGTTGGTGATGATTTTTTATCACTGTCTCATGCGTTATTTTCTATCGTTTTTGTAAAGAAGGTTGAAAATCCTCCTCCATATTGTTTTTCGGATTCTATAAGCCTCTCAGGAGGAGGTACAGGTTTTAAAGGCTTTTTAAAAATGGGCTTTTCAAAAGACTATAAGGTTTAAATATTTTTTTGAGGTTTTTTTCTCATTTGGGGGGATGTGTTCATTGGCCTGCAAGGATATTTTTTTGCCAAAGATATCGTTGCCGCCTTCTTTATTGGTGACAAAACCACCGATTTGGCGAACCATTCATCTTCCAACAGCCATATGCCAAATTTGTGCGCTATCTTCCCAATAACCATCGGTTCGGCCACAAGCGACATAGGCACAATCAAGAGCAGTAGAGCTAAAACGACGAGGTCCAGAAACTTTCATCCCATTGCGCAGTTCAATGAGAGAGGTCCCATGACCTGGTCGACTAAAAATGGGGGCGCTCATAGCAATGACACATTAAAAATTGTTTTTTGAGGCTTAAATACCTTTTTTGAGAACTCTCTCTAGTTTGGTGCGAATGTGTTCATTACCGGCAAGGATATTTTTTTTGCCAAAGATATCGTTGCTGCCTTCTTTATTGGTGACAAAACCACCGGCTTCGCGAACCATTAATATTCCAGCAGCCATATCCCAAATTTGCAGGTTGTCTTCCCAATAACCATCGGTTCGGCCACAAGCGACATAGGCTAAATCAAGAGCAGCAGAGCCAAAACGACGAAGCCCAGAAACCTCTGCCATCACATTGCGCAGTTCAATGAGATAGGTCCCATGACCTGGGCGACCCAAATGAGGCATGCCCGTGGCAATGACACAATCTTCTAATCTGCGTCGTGCAGAAACACGACAACGCCGGTCATTAAAAAAAGCACCATTACCGCGTTCAGCCGTAAAGAGTTCATCACTTACCGGATTGTAAATGACACCAGCAACAATTTTTCCTTGACTTTCTAACGCAATGGAAACCGCAAAAAAAGGAATGCCATGGAGAAAATTTGTCGTACCATCCAATGGATCAACAATAAAACGATGTTGGGAATCTTCGCCAATGATCTCCTCAGATTCTTCCATCAGAAAACCAAATTTGGGGCGTGCTTTGCTTAATTCATTGAAAATAATTTTTTCCGCTTTACGATCTGCTTGGCTTACATAATCGGCCGGCCCTTTCAAGGACACTTGCAAATTTTGTACCTCACCGTAATCGCGCACAAGCGAGCGGCCTGCTTTCATTGCAGCTTGCACCATGACATTCATGATTGCAGAATGTGCCATCTTTTATTCCTTTATTTATCCTTTTCATTCGCACGACGCAAATAAGTCAATTCGTTGGTATCAACAATGACACGTTCACCAGCATTAATAAAGGGAGGAACAAGAATACGAATACCGTTTTCAAGAATGGCTGGTTTATAAGAGGAGGTAACCGTTTGCCCTTTGATGGCGGGATCAGCTTCAGAAATCGTCACCACAACTTGATCAGGAAGTGATATGCCAATGGGCTTTTCCTGATAAAGTTCAACTGTGACAGTCATCCCATCTTGGAGAAAAGCAGCACGTTCGCCAACAAAATCTTTTTGCAATTCCAATTGTTCATAAGATTCTGAATCCATAAAGACGAGAGCATCACCTTGTTGATAGAGAAAAGTAAAATCCTTTTGTTCAAGACGTACGCGCTCTACCGTTTCAGCAGAACGAAAACGCTCATTGAGTTTGGTGCCATCAATCAGGTTTTTCATTTCAACTTGATTAAATGCACCACCTTTTCCTGGTTTTACAGCGTTGCATTTCACAGCAACCCATAAGCTGCCTTGATGCTCAATTACATTACCAGGGCGAATTTCATTGCCATTAATTTTCATTGTCTCTATCCAATTCCATTCCTGCAAAAAGAGCTCTCTTTTTGTCCTTATGGCTGTTTTCCCCGTTCTTTTGGCGGCGAGCTCTTTTGTTGTTTTTAGGGCGAGCACCACTCGTTATCCTTGCGGTAGGCTCTTCTTGTGATCTTTCTGGTAAGCTCTTTTAGATTTTTGCGGTGGGCTCCTTTATGCTCTTTACAAAGAGAAAATCTTAAAAAGTGCCGCAAAAAAGAGCTTTTCTCTCTTCTTGCTTTTCAATCCTTTGCAAGATCATAAAAAATGTCCAGACGCAAGCCTTTTAAAAATTTACACAAAGATTTTTATGGGGATTTTTACATAAAGATTGTTATAGGAATTTTTACGAGGTTTTTTACGGGAGTGGTTTTGACAAAGGGGATAAAAATTTCTCTTTTGGGGGGTAAAGGATATTATTTTTTAAAACAAAAGAGAGCTTTGCTGCTTCTTGGCGTGCTTTTTCTCATTGTGTATCGTTTATCCTTTCAAGCATCATTTCAAGATCAGCTGCTTGTATTTTTGCTTGCTTTGCAAGCATATACCATGCTGCTGCTGTTATCATATTGCCCTTTGTGCCTATGCCATCTCTATGAAGTCTGACTCGGTGAGGTTTGCAAGAGAAACTTGTGCTGGCGCGATCATGTTATGGGCGTTGCTGAGAAGTAAATGAAAAGCGCGTTGAAAATCAGTGCCTCCTCCGCGACCTTGTACAAGCCATTGCGCTAACAGAATTGATGCTGCGGTATGGTTGTTTTACGCAGCAACTTTCATGAGTTTGCGTGCATTGCGCTCATCCTTTGGTCGTGCTAAAGTCCCTAAGGAAAGAATTTTTGCCGCAGCAAAAGCAGCTCCGGAATCACCAAGAGAAGTGCCCTTTAAAAACCATTTGAGTGCTTGTTTTATCACTTCATTTTCACGACTTTGTGAAGTTATGGTTTGTCTCTTTGTTCTCTCGATAAAGCCTGGTTGGGTGAGGTTTGTAAAAGAAACCTGTTCTACTCGTGTATTTTAAAAAAGAGTAAGGAGCTTTGCTGCTTCTTGGCGTGCTTTTTCTAATTGTGTATCGTTCATCCCTTCAAGCATCATTTCAAGATCAGGTGCTTGTATTTTTGCTTGCTTTGCAAGCATATACCATGCTGCTGCTGTTATCATATTGCCCTTTGTGCCTATGCCATCTCTATAAAGTCTGGCAAGAGAAACTTGTGCTGGCGCGATCATGTTATGGGCGTTGCTGAGAAGTAAATGAAAAGCGCGTTGAAAATCAGTTCCTCCTCCGCGACCTTGTACAAGCCATTGCGCTAACAGAATTTGTGCTGCGGTATGGTTGTTTTGCGCAGCAACTTCCATGAGTTTGCGTGCATTTCTGTCATCTTTTGGTCGTGTTAAAGTCCCTAAGGAAAGAATTTTTGCCGCAGCAAAAGCAGCTTCGGAATCACCAAGAGAAGCGCCCTTTAAAAACCATTTGAGTGCTTGTTCTATCGCTTCATTTTCACGATTTGGTGTGCTTACGCCGGCAAGAATTTGCTTTTCACGCGAGGCTTTGTAAAGAAGAAGTTCTCCATAATAAAAGTAAGCTTCTTTTACACCAGCATCTGCGGCTTTGCGAATAAACTCTTCACCAAGCTCTTGGTTTTGGGAAATGAAATTGCCATCAAATAACATCAATCCATAGCGCAATTGCGCTTGTGGATCACCTTGTTTGGCTGCACGTCCAAACCACAAAGCAGCGCGTGCACCGTCTGTGGGAACAGCGCAGCCTTCTATGTAAATTCGAGCAAGCAGAGTTTGGGCAAAGGGATCATTTTGTTCAGCGCGCCGGAGTGCCTCACGAAATGCCTTCAAATAATAGCCTTGGACGTAATAGTCATAGGCTTGATCATATTCTCCAACTTGTAAGGCTTGGAAAGGTTTTTGCGTGTCTGAAGGGGGCTGAATCGTATTTAAAGAGCGTTCAAAATTCAAGGATTCTTCAGGTATTCTCGTAGAATGTGCATCAGTGAGAGCACTTGCAAAGTAAATCATTATCAGGGTGAAGAGTGCTAGGCTTTGCTTTATCATGAATACTCCTTCCCCATCAATAAGGAGAAGTTTTTACATTTTTCTTTCATCATATCAAGTATAATAAAGGGATTATTGTCTGCAAAGTGCTTTCTTCAACGATCATCAATTTAATGGCGGACTTTAACAGCTTATCAAAGATTTGAAATCATTTTCTGCTTCATCAATAGCAGGGATTTCTACCATTTCTACTCATCATTGTGCGCATTGAAGTAAGAACCAAGACTTAACTTGGTGGAAAATATTTTTTTTCAATAGGGGGAAAAAAATTCTTTCCATATTATCCTTTACATTCAACGTGAAAGAGAAAATACACTGTATTTTTCATAAAAAACAAAATTTGAATTGATGAAAGACCAATCTTTATCGACATGCTTTGCAATTCTGGGAGCTTCTTTTAACTTTCCTAGGCTCTCCTAAAATGTTGATGATGATATAAAATGGGCCCCCTTTTTGAGAGGGAGTGTATTTGATTGTTGAGAAAATCTTGCAAAACAAAACTTATCTTAAGATACGGAATTTTTATCGATATTCTAGAAAATACGACATGAGATATAGCAAGCTGTTTAGCTGCTTGAGTAACAAGCCGGCACCATCATTATATTTGCCAGCTCCAAATGTGGCCGACAGCCCTTGCATTTGAGAACATGCATAAGAGCCATTTTTAGTCTTTTCTTATACAATTTTTACCCACACACCAACCCTGCTTATGACGTGCAAGCAGGTGATTTTGATTGATTCAAGATAAGCAGGTTTGAAATAATGGAATCTTAAGATATTCGGGACTCTCATTCAATATGAATAATGCTATATTATTATAAATCAATGTGTTGCCCGTCACAGAAAACCTCCTCTCCACGCCATAAATTCGTGGAGATGCAAAGCGTTTTTCATTGTTTTTTAAAGTCACAACTTTCGTATCGAGATGCGTATAGAAAGGATTTATCTGTTTTGGCTAAAAATGAGGGCACTTATCGAGACGCAAAGCTTTTTGTCTTCACAAGAATTTTTAAGTCTTTACGTTTCAAATATAGAAAATGTCCCCATTAAATAGCGTATTCATTTATTCAGATAAATATGTAGATAATAACTTGGTTCTCCAGCCCACTCATACTGAAGAACAGATATTATACGTCCATCATTCTGTGGTGTGAGTCTGTAAAACAAATTCACCCCCATGTTTTTCTGCTTTTGGGGTTGATCTGTATAAATCACATTATATCCAGTTCGCCGCAACAGATCGATAAACAAAGGAGTAAAGTTGTCTGCTGTATTATTTTTCTTTATAATAACTGTGCTTGTTGCTGGTGGTAAGGGTCTTTTGATAACGTGAATATAATCATTAGCGATGAATTTTGCAGTGTTCTTCGTAATACCGTAACCAACATAATTTGCAGAAAGACCTACAGACGCACAACCCGCTGCCAACACAAGCGGTGATAGCAATAAATATTTTAACATCTTCATTCCCCCCTTCATTTTTACTTTCTCTTAGGAAATTCTCACACAAGAAAGAAAAGCAACTTTTCTCACGATACTATTATGTATTGGTATCCAATCAAACGTTTATTTATCAATTTTTACGCGTTATTAAAAAACAGTTCTCCTCTTTCATAGCACTTAAAGCTTGTGCTTAACATACAAAATAAATGATGTGTGAGGTATTCTTCTAGATTGATCAAATAAATTTTTAAATATTGCTCTTTGGGGGCTACTTTTAAGAATGTATAATGCATGCAGATGCGTAGAGTCTGTGGGGCGCGTGCATGATGTTAAAAGCTTTCATTCTGATCAGAGAGCAATTGTAAAATTGCTCTTTGTTTTACTTTAGCAAGGACTCTAAAATGTTTTAAAAGCAGATATTCTTCTCTGCTGGATGCGACTTCATCATGAGGGGTGTGTTGTTTTGTAAAGAGATCGGCGTAAAAAAAGGCAATGGGACATTGAAAATATCGGCAATTTCCTTTAAAAGCCCCGCACTTACACGATTTAATCCTGTCTCGTATTTTTGAATTTGTTGAGCACTAACCCTCAAATGATCCGCTAAGGTTTTCTGAGACATTTTCAGCATTTTTCGCTTAAAGCGAATTTTTTTGCCAATGAATCTGTCATTGAAAATGTCGTTATGAGGATTTCTACCTTGCATTTCCCCCCCACCGGTTGCGAGCGCCCTCGCATTGGGTTTCCGGGAGTAACAAGTACTGAATCCGAGTCAGCTTTTTTGCTTTTAGTGCCGGTAAGCACTTGGACATAGCAAAATCTCCCGGAATTTTTGGGATAACCGCAAAGCGGATTTATTTTATGTTTGATTTTTCAGGTTTTAAATCCCCCTTAGTTGGCTGCGTATGCGACCAAAATACCTCTCAATTCATAAAGTACTTTCAGGAAATTGGCAATAAGAATTAAAACAATGTTGCTCTGAGAAAGGCAGCGTGTTTTCATGCAATCAGAAAGCATCTCCATGAAGAAGGGAGGCTTTTTAAAAATACGCATGCATGTGGAGAAAAAAAGTGTATAGCACCCTTTCTTTAGGTTTCATTCTGGTTAGAGATTAATTGTAAAATTGCTCTTTGTTTTACTTTAGCAAGGACTCTAAAATATTTTAAAAGCAGATATTCTTCTCTGCTGGATGCGACTTCATCATGATGGGTGTGTTGTTTTGTAAAGAGATCGGCGTAAAAAAAGGCAATGGGAACATTGAAAATATCGGCAATTTCCTTTAAACGCCCCGCACTTATACGATTTAGCCCTGTCTCGTATTTTTGAATTTGTTGGGCACTAACCCTCAAGTGATCCGCTAAGGTTTTCTGAGACATTTTCAGCATTTTTCGCTTAAAGCGAATTTTTTTGCCAATGAATCTGTCATTGAAAATGTCGTTATGAGGATTTTTACCTTGCATTTCCCCCCCGCCGGTTGCGAGCGCCCTCGCATTGGTATTCCGGGAGTCAAAATACTGAACCCTAGTCAGCTTTTTTGCTTTTAGTGCTGGTAAGCACCTGGACATGGCAAAAACTCCCGGAATCCCGGGACACCCACAAAGTGGATTCATGTTTACGCTAGGGTTTCGGGTTTTTGAATCCCTCTTGGTCGCTGCGTATACGACCAAAATACTTTTTCATTCATAAAGTAATTTGAGAGAATTAGCAATAACAATGAAGACAGCTCTTGAAGCGAATTTTTTACACATGAGACATGTTGTTGTGAGATTTTCTGGTTTATGGGGTATTCCCTTGCCCGGGTTGCGCGCGTCCTCGCATGAGTATTCCGGGAGTAACAAGTACTGACCTCGAATCAGCATTTTGCTTTTAGTGCTGGTGAGCACTTGGACATAGCAAAATCTCCCGGAATTTTTGGGATGCACCTCACTGTTTTGTACATTACATATCGTTTGCTCAAGAAAATGATAAACGAACGGCGTGTGCGCTAAAAAGAAAAGATAAGTATTATGTACATTTAACGTGATGCAAGGGCAAGTTTCTTTGGATCTATGGTGAATCCAGCTTCCATTAATCGATCAGCAAGTTGTGGAACTGTTTCTTTTACGTGGTCATTAAAAGGAATGTATATAATTCCCTGAGCATCTGAAGGGATTTCAACATCTTTTTTTCTTAAAATAGCGACATTTTTTCGCGTAAGCGCAGACATTAACATACCCATTTCGAGAATGACATTTTGGCGCGCACGGGGACGGGCTATTTTTTTCTTGTCAGATTTAGCATAGCCCCTGTCATCAGGAGTAAGCAGCACAATACCAAATCCTATAGAATCGTTACAAATTTCTTTTTCCAAAGCTTCAATGAGGGTTAAACCATTATTGATAGGTAAGATGTATGGATCGAGGCCAAGATCGTAAAGAACTAGCTTAACTTGCTCTAGGGCAGCAAGATCATGACCGTGAACGATAAAGATTTTTTGGGAAGGTGTTTGTGGGACATTAGAAACAATCTTTGGAGAAGGAGTCGTTGGTGTTTCTTCCAGATATGGAGTCAAATCTTTTATGAGCTTTTGTTTTATGTTTTCTTTGCCTTGAATTTGCAGCTTTCCTGTTTTTTCATACCAATTAATGCTACCTTCAGTGGAGGTTTTAATCTGATGTGTTCCAGGGGATTGATGTGATAGAAGTTTATCATCTATGATTGGATGTCCAGCTTTGCGGACTATATCTTTAAGTTCTTCAAACGTCCCTCTGTATTTCATTTTTTATGTCCCCTTCATATCTCTATCATTCATTGTTGGTATTCATGACCAATAATAAAAATGATGAGTTCCCCAAGCATAATGGCTTCTTTTCATAAGACCTTTTTATAAGACATTGAACTAAAAAGTTTTATGATTTTTCTCTTTCTCTGCTATTATGTGAAAAAAGATGCTAGATTTTTTATCTCATTTAATTGAATGATGAAGCAGTGTTATTGAGTTCTGAGGTAAGCAAAACACATTTTTATCCCCCTTATATCTATCATCGTGTGTTCTCTCTAGGTCGTAGAGCGGCGGTGCGTGTGTGGATTTTTATTAACGCTTTATTTACGAATGCTCTTCCCCTATTACAAGGGGGCGCTTGCACATTTTTCTTGCATCATTTTAAGAAGTGGCAAGGGATTATCGCTCCCAAAAATGACTTCTTCTACGGCAATAAATTCACAGGCCGTCTTTAGTACCTCATCAAAACTTGCAAAATCGCTGCCTGCTTGAATAATAGCGGGGATTTCCATGATCTCTGCCCACCAGCTTGCAAGTTGCAAATTGCGCGGATGGGCATGCGGCTTTTTATCAGCACCAAGTTTGCCAAAAAACAGATAATCAATACCAGCTTCTCCAGCTACCATCGCACTATGACGATTGCGGATATTGCCAAAACCTATAATCTTTTGGTCCTTTTTTTGATCATATAACTGTTCAAGAGCGTTAAGATCACCTTCTCTATGAAAACCATCAGCCTTTATGCGTTCAGCAATGCGACATTCACCAGCAATAAGAAGGGCTGCGCCATGGTTTTGAATATCTTGCGCATAAGTCTGTGCTTGTTTTTGTAAAAAAGCTTCATCCCCTTCAGAGTCATAAACAATGACACTTACAAAAGCTTTCGTTGCCAAAAGTTGCTGTAAAAAAGCGGGAGTGAAAGTGCGTCGAACATCTAATGTCAAAATTAATTGAGGAAAAAAAGGGGGAGAAACCGATTTATTCTCTTGTTTTGTCATGCAAAAATCCTCAACTCTTTAAAAAAGAAATTTTACTCTTATAATTAAACCTTCATCTTATAAAGGTGCTTTGTTAAAATAAACGGCTGTTTTTGTGATTTAAAGGGGGCCATTTATGGGTTACCAGAGCGTTGCTCACCATCATACGCATCCTGTTGTGCATCGTGATACACGTATTGATGTGTTTCGTTCTTTAGCTTTGTTGACGATTTTTATCAATCATATTCCCGGAACGCTCTATGAGTTTATCACCCATAGAAACTTCGGCTTTTCCGATTCAGCAGAGGTTTTTGTTTTGCTTTCAGGCGTTTCTCTTGGGCTCAGTTTTCATGCGCGCTTACAGCACAAGCCTTTTATTTTCATTGTACGCAAACTGTGGCAGAGAGCTTTGCAGCTTTATGGCGCATATCTTTTTACGACATTCGTTACTTTAAGTCTCTTTGTTGGAGCTTTTTTACTCTGTCGCTCAGAAAAACTGTTAACTATGAATAATATGGGCCTTTTTTTCACACAGCCACTCACAGCATTTTTGCATACTTTCAGCTTTGGACATCAATTGGGATATAATAATATTTTACCGCTTTACATCGTTTTGATGCTGTTTGCACCTCTGGCCCTTTATTGGAGTTGTAAACATAAAGGGCTGCTGCTTTTGGGCTCATTCTTGCTCTATCTCATTTGTGGACTTTATGAAATCGCGCCATCTTCTTATCCCATAGAGGGAAAGTGGTTTTTAAACCCCTTATCTTGGCAATTGTTGTTTGTCATAGGGTTGACCACTACTTTATTTCTTAAAGAAGGAAAAAAAATCGCCTTTCAGCCTTTGATCATTGTTGTGGCAGCCCTGTATCTTTTGCTTTCACTGTTGTGGGTGCGTTTCAATTGGTGGGGAATTTTAGGTTGGCTTGGCTGGTCTTCTCCCTTGCTGAATTTTAATAAAACCTTTTTAAGTTTGCCGCGTCTCTTCCATATCGTAGCATTCGCAGCTCTCATCCTTTGTTGGCCACGCTTGCATAATTGGTTTTATGTCTCCAAACAACACCCCTTGGCAATTCTAGGAAAATACAGCCTGCCCGTCTTTGTAACCGGAACTGTTTTTGCTATGTTTGCACAAATTTTAAAAACAGTGATGACGGCAACGTTTTTTTCCGATAGTCTCTTGATTATAAGTGGCATTGCTCTGCAGTTTGGAGTCGCCTATTATTGGGAAAAACGTCGAGCGCTTCAACGGTTTTCTTCTGGGAAACTTATCCGTTTGTAACGCTGTCTTATAGCGCGTTAACCTTAGAATAAGAAGCGCGTTGCGTAAAAGTTTTAAAAGAGGTAGTCAGTTTAAAAAAATGCATTCTCAACAGCAACGAAAGAAACTTTTTTATTCTCTTTTCGTTGAGGAGTATAATTCTTGTGCTGATATGTGGAGTATAAAAGCGTGAGTGCACATAAACGTCCCTATGATGAACCCATTATCATGATTGAGCATGATGCTTTTGAAAATGCTTTTAATCGTCTCTATGAAGAGACCATGAAGCTCATTGAAGAAACAGCAACTTATATTGACACCGAAGGTAAATTAGCAGCACGTTCTCTTTCAACAGAGATTTCTGCGATGTATGCCAAAGAAGCTATGTATTTAAGTACACGACTTATGCAGATTGCTTCTCAACTCCTCCTTCTTCGTGCAGAACGTGAAGGAGAAATGTCACCAGAACAAATACAAAAAGAAATTGCTAAAGTATCGCTTCATACACCAACATTGCAATCGGAAACGACTCATTGGCACGTATTGCCAGAAATTTTCCGGGACTTTGTGGCCCGTTCTCTTCGGCTGGAGGCACGTATGCAATATATGCGCATTGGCAAAGAAGATGGTTCTGTCGATGTTGTGGAAGAGGATAATCCGGTGGGCAAACAAATCGAATTGTTGAAGAGCGCATTTGGGCGCTCTTAAAAAATTGTCACACAGTGCTTTTTTATTTTGCATTCTCTTTGCCCTCTCAAGGGGTGTGTTGAGCAATTTTTTGCTCCATTTTCTGTGTTGCTGTGTTTGTTTTCTTTCTCCTCACAATCTCTTTTAAAGTGCGGGAAAATATCTATAGGCTGGAGACCATTTTAGAGAGGGTAGATATTGATAGGGTAGGTGTCTTTACTTTGATCAAAGGCGTGTGCATGCAATGCGAAGCCTATATGCATTCTCTGTGCATTGGCAAAGAAGATGGTTTTGTCGATGTTGTGGAAGAGGATAATCCGGTGGCAAACAAATCGAATTGCTGAAGAGCGCATTTGGGCGCTCTTAAAAAATTGCCACACAGTGCTTTTTTATTTTGCATTCTCTTTGCCCTCTCAAGGGATGTGTTGAGTAACTGCTTTTTTTAAGTGTTCGTCTTTGTTGCCTTTGTTTTCTTTGTTGGGTAATCTTTGTGCAAATGTGTGAAAAGTGTATAGACTGAAAATTATGGCAGAGACGATTCGTATTATAGGTATTGATCCAGGATTACGGCGGACAGGGTGGGGCGTTATCGATCTCTCTGGCAATCGCTTTCAATTCATTGCAGCAGGGACCGTTTCTTCTGATGTACGCTGTGACCTTGCCTCCAGACTCTGCCAGCTCCACAAAGGGCTCTCAGAGATTGTACATCAATTTATGCCCCATGAAGCTGCCGTGGAGCATGTGTTTGTTAACAAAGATGCTACGGCAACTTTAAAACTTGGTCAAGCGCGTGCTGTTGCTTTGCTTGTTCCAGCGCAGGCAAATCTTCCCGTTTTTGAATATGCTCCAAATAAAGTCAAAAAGTCGGTTATTGGGGTTGGGCATGGTGATAAAGAACAAATTCATATGATGGTAAAAGTTTTGTTGCCACGGGCTGAGTTTGATAGCAGTGATGCGGCGGATGCCCTTGCTCTTGCTCTGTGCCATAGCATGCATCGTACTAGCATTTCTGATCGTGCAAGGGTGATGGCATGATGGGTCAGAGCCATTTTCAACGCATCTTTGTTGATCATGTTGGGCTGGTTGCGTTGTTTATACGTGCTGAATTTGGTAGCAGTGATAGGGGAGGCGCCTTTGTTCTGTGCTTGAGCGGGCATCGTCCTAGCGTTTCTGATCGTGCAAGGGTGATGGCATGATGGGTCAGAGCCATTTTCAACGCATCTTTGTTGATCATGTTGGGCTGGTTGCGTTGTTTACACGTGCTGAATTTGGTAGCAGTGATAGGGGAGGCGCCTTTGTTCTGTGCTTGAGCGTGCATCGTACTAGCATTTCTGATCGTGCAAGGGTGATGGTATGATGGGTCAGAGCCATTTTCAACGCATCTTTGTTGATCATGCTAGGATGGTTGTGTTGTTTATACGTGCTGAATTTGGTAGCAATGATGGGGGAGATGCCCTTGCGCTTTGCCGGCATTTGTCTCATAAGAGTGCCAATATATTTTATCATGCAAAGGTTGTGATATGATTGGAGATTATAAGAGGATCGAGTTTACAGCATGATTGGCAAATTAAAAGGTACCCTTGAACATATCTTTGATGATCATATCCTTGTGGATGTTCATGGGGTGGGTTATGTTGTTTTTGTCTCAAATCGGCTGCGTTCTTCTTTATCAGCTGTGGGTGAGAGTGTAAGTCTTTTTATTGAAACACATGTGCGTGAAGAGGCTATTCGCCTGTTTGGTTTTGCGACAAGAGTAGAACAAGAGTGGTTTTGCATGCTGCAAAATGTACCAGGTGTAGGAGCTAAGGTGGCTTTGGCAATTTTGGGCACTTTATCACCAGATGAATTGGCACAAGCAATTGCTCTAAACGATGTGGGAATGATCAGTCGTGCTCCAGGTGTTGGTAAAAAAGTCAGTGAAAGAATTGTGCGCGAACTGAAAAGCAAAGCTCTTCCCTTCAATGAAAATGTTCTTCGTAGTCCTGCACTCTCTCATTTGGAGGAGACAAATCAACCAACAAATGAGGCACTTTCTGCTTTGCTTAAGCTTGGTTTTGAACGTGAGCAAGCTGCACGGGCTCTTGCTTTAGCGATAAAGGCTCTTGAGGGGGAAACTGTTTCCTCTGCACTGCTTATTCGCCATAGTCTCAAATTGCTTTCTCCTCCTACTTGAGTACAAGGTAACAATGCATAAAGATGAAGATCAACGCCTTTTGGGGGCTACTCCGCTGCAAAACGATCCAGATCGTTCTTTGAGACCACAAGTGCTCGATGACTTTATTGGTCAAGAAGCAGCACGGGCAAATTTGAAAATATTTATTGAAGCAGCTAAAGCGCGTCATGAAGCGCTTGATCATGTGTTGTTCGTTGGACCACCTGGTTTGGGAAAAACAACACTCTCACAGATTATGGCTAAAGAATTAGGCGTTAATTTTCGTTCTACCTCAGGACCAGTCATTGCTAAAGCAGGAGATTTAGCAGCTCTCTTAACCAATCTAGAAGAACGCGATGTTTTGTTTATTGATGAAATTCACCGGTTAAATCCAGCCGTTGAAGAAATTCTTTATCCAGCCATGGAGGATTATCAACTGGATCTTATCATCGGCGAGGGACCAGCAGCACGTTCAGTGAAAATTGATCTTGCTAAATTTACCTTGGTGGCCGCAACCACCCGTTTGGGGCTTTTAACCACACCACTGCGAGATCGTTTTGGTATCCCAATTCGTCTCAATTTTTATACCATAGAGGAGTTGGAATATATTGTTCACCGTAATGCAAGGCTCTTTTCGGTACAGATTAGTGATGATGGCGCCCATGAAATTGCACGCCGTGCACGTGGTACTCCACGAATTGCCGGACGGCTTTTACGGAGGGTTTGTGATTTTGCACTGGTGAAACGGGCAAAGAAAATTGATCAAAAAGTGGCTGATGAAGCGCTTTCACGCTTGGAAGTTGATCATCTTGGGCTTGACCCGCTTGATCGTCGCTATTTGCTACTGATTGCGGAAACTTTTTTAGGCGGACCGGTGGGGATTGAAACCATTGCTGCTGCTCTCTCAGAACCGCGTGATGCTCTGGAAGATATTGTTGAACCCTATCTACTCCAGCAGGGCTTTATGCAACGTACTGCCCGTGGGAGAATGCTTACAGAAAAAGCTTGGAGCCATTTGGGGCTTTGTGCGCCAGCCACTCAGATTTCACCACAAAGGCGTGCTCAATTGCTCGATACCAAGGATCATTCATCACTTCAGGCAACTTTATGGGACGGGGAAGATGACTAAAATATTTGCTGCTTTTAAGGAGAGTCTAACGCGCTTTTCTAGAATGGATGTGTCATAGGTAAGCAAATAGTGACAGCAAAAGTTTCGAGCCATTTGGGGCTTTGTGCTCCAGTCACTCAGATCTCCCCATAAAGGCGTGCTCAATTGCTCGATACCAAGGATCATTCATCATTTCAGGCAACTTTATGGGACGGGGAAGATGACTAAAATATCTGCTTTATTGAAAATCATAACGTGCTTTTTTATAATATTTTGATAATAGACGTACTATAGAGAGGCGGATGCTTACAGAAAAAGCTTGGGGGTAGTCAGAATTTGTTTTAAAGTCTCCACTATTTTACCACAAAAACACGTTCAACTGCTTGGTATATAAGAAAATTTACTACTTTAGACGATTTTATAGGATAGAGCAGATGAATAAAACAAATTCTTTAACAAATATTTCTGCAAATGATTTTCATGATTTTCAGGTGCGTGTTTATGTTGCGGATACAGATTTTTCTGGCGTCGTTTATCATGCACGTTATCTTGAGTTTTTTGAACGGGGACGTTCAGAATTTTTACGGGATACCGGTTGTAATAACAAGATGCTAGCAGCAGGCGTGGAGGGTGAAAAACTGTTTTTTGTGGTCCGCCATATGAAACTTCATTTTTTACGACCAGCACAAATCGATCATCTGTTAACAATTAAAACACGAATTCAGAGCATTCAAGGAGCACGCTTTTTTATGGAGCAACATATTCTCCATGAAGATGTGATGTTGGTAAAAGCAGACGTTGAAATTGCTCTCATTAATGAGATAGGAAAACCGCGCCGTTTACCCAAAGGGCTTTTTGCGAAACTTGTCATTTAAAAATGCACGCATTGTAACAAAGTGTTCTCGTATGGACTCTTTGGCAAAAGAGAGGGAAATTTGTTTTTTAGATTTAGAAACTATAAAATAATCTGCTTTATTCTATTTGATAAATGAACCTTTCAGTTAGAGGGACAAAAATTATGCCGCATCTAGAACTCACGAATCCAGAAATGATTGGGATCTTGCATTTGTTTATGCAAGCGGGTTTCGTTGTTAAAACTGTGATGATTTTATTATTGCTGGCTTCCGTATGGAGTTGGGCAATTATTTTTGATAAAATCTTTACCTATCGCAGAATACGGCGTGAAATTAAAAAATTTGAACGCACATTTTGGTCTGGAAAGGCACTCGAAGATCTTTATGCAGAATGTAAAAGTCAGCGCACCAATAGTATATCAGCCGTTTTTATGGCAGCAATGGTCGAGTGGAAAAAATCCCTAGAAAAAGGAATCCATACATCAATAAGTTTGCAGAGTCGCATTGATAAGGCTATGGATCTGACTTTGGGGCGCGAAAGTGCAAAAATAGAATCAAAGCTAGGCTTTCTTGCTACACTTGGATCAGCCGGGCCTTTTATTGGTCTTTTTGGAACCGTTATTGGTATTATGGGGTCGTTTCTTTCTATTTCAGCTTCTCAAAATACTTCGTTGGCAATTGTGGCTCCAGGTATTGCCGAAGCTCTTTTGGCTACCGCTATCGGTTTGTTTGCAGCAATCCCTGCTGTGATTGCCTATAACAAATTGATCAATGAAAGTGCGCGGATTATTGGACAAATAGAAAATTTTGCCGATGAATTCTCGACGATTATTTCACGGCGTCTCGATGAAACACGTACAACAAATTCATCATTATAAGGGGGATTGTTTATGGGCGTTGCTGTTGCTTCTTCTGCTCGAAAAAAAACACGTAGGCGGCATCATTCACACGGTCAATTGATGAGTGAAATCAACGTGACCCCCTTTGTTGATGTGATGCTGGTGTTATTGATTATCTTTATGGTCTCTGCTCCTCTTTTGGTCAATGGTGTGCCTCTCGATTTGCCGCATAGTCAAGCAGGGCCTGTACGAATGCAAAAGACTCCACTCACCGTTTCAATCGATGCACAGGGACGCTTGGCTGTTAATCAAGATTATTACGAAACAGCTGAGGCTTTAATTGCACAACTGAAAAGCCAATTGGAAAAAGATCCTACACAAAAAAAACAACGTATTTTTGTGCGGGCTGCTAAAACTGTTGAATATCAGAAAGTGTTAAAATTACTCGCCGATATTCAAAAAGCAGGTTTTTCTCAAGTTGCTTTGGCGAGTCTCGCACAATAAAATGATTATAAACTGTCATATGTTGTTTGAAAAACAATATGAGAGTGGTTAAAGATGAAAAACGCAGGGTAGGGAGATGAACAAAGACTCTTATCATAGTATGAAACGAGGCTTGGCTTTATCCCTTGTGCTGCACGTTGTTTTTGTTAGCTGGGGGGCTATTACTTTTATCAATCCCGTCTCTTTACCACAACAGTTGGAAGCAATTCCCATTACCCTTGCTCCTTTAACACAAGAGCTTTCTTCTCAGCAAGGTGCTGTGGATGCACCCGTGCGCGCAATTCCCGCAGTAAAACCAACCACAAAACCACAAGAAAAACAAGATGCACACCATGTGGGAGAAGGACAGATAGATAGTACTGCACCTTTTAAACCAAAAGAAAAACCACGCCCCATTGAGACAACACCTTCACCACCAGAAAAACAGAAGACTCCAGAAGAACCTTTCTCAGAATTGACCAAACAAGAATTATCAAAAACAGAAACAGCTTTAGAAAAGCAAGAAGAGGTCCCAAAAGCTGTCCCTGAGGTGCCTTTAGAAAAGCAAGAAGAGGTTCCAAAAGCTGTCCCTGAAGTGCCTTTGGAAAAGCAAGAAGAGGTCCCAAAAGCTGTCTCTGAAGTGCCTTTAGAAAAGCAAGAGGATACACCAAAGGCTACGCCTGAGATACCTTTAGAGGCGCGTAAAAATGAAGAAGTGGTATCGCCACAAGACTTGATTCCAGTGCTTAAAAAAGAGCCTGTAAAGCAAACAACAATACATCCGCAGCTTCCTCAAATTGTTCTGCCAGAAAAGCCTCTTCTTCCACAGTTGAAACCAAAACCCGCCAAAGAAGCAAAAACAGAAGTCAAAATTGAAAATGCGCAAGCACGCGATAAGAAAAAACAACAAATAAAAGACAAGACAATTGAAGATATTCTCGCCATGGAGGAAAATAATCTCCTCAATCGTGCACGTACCCAAGGAGGTGGAGCAAAACGCTCCAACACACCAGAAGCTTTGGGAGCAAGAAAAAATATCAACGATACCACAAAAATGGCACAAACACTGGTCAGTATGGTCGGGGGGTGTATTCAACAAAAGCTTAAACTTGTGGCGCTTGGTGGTGATTTAAAAAATCGTCCAATCGTGCGGTTGCGATTTACTCTCAATCGTGAAGGAATGGTGATAGGAGACCCAATCATTGATCCTTTAAGCGGTGCACAGAGCCAGCAGAATATTATGATAAGGCAGGTGTACGCAGCTGTTTTTTCATGTCAACCTTATACAGAGCTTCCACGTGATCAATATGATTTGTGGGGGCAGGGGTTTGATTTTAATGTTGATCCCCTTCAAGAAATAACACAATGAAATACAAAGATATTTTTCTTCAATGAAAGGATACATTCCATGATGACTATAACGAAACAGAAATTTTTTTCGTGGTGTATTGTCACATGCGGTTTGTGGCTTTCGAGTTTTTCATCGGTTTATGCACAACTAAAAGGTACTATTTCAACTGCTGATTTTAATCCCATTCCCATTGCTATCCCAGATTTTGTTTCTCATGATTCGATTGGGCTTAAAATGTCGGCTGTTATAACAGCTGATCTTGAACGCTCAGGACTGTTTTTGCCCCTTGATAAGGAAACTTTTGTTGAAAAAATTTCTCACCCTAATAGAGCCCCCTCTTTTTCTGATTGGAAAAAAATAAAAGCACAGGGGTTGGTAACTGGACAAGTGATTAGAGAAACTGATGGCCGGTTGAGAGTTGAGTTTCGTTTATGGGATGTCTTTGGGCAGCGTCAACTCAAAGGACGCCGCTTTTATACTGCAACAGAACGTTGGCGGCGGGTTGCACATATGATCGCTGATGAGATCTATAGTGAAATGACAGGAGAAAGTGGTTATTTTGATACACGGATTGTTTTTATAGATGAAACAGGCCCCCAAAATGCACGCGTTAAACGGTTAGCGATTATGGATCAAGATGGAGCAAATTTGATCTATATGTCTGATGGTAGTGAATTGGTTCTAACCCCTCGCTTTTCACCAAAACGACAGGAAATTACCTATATGGCTTATGAGCACAATAAAGTGCCGCATGTTTATTTGCAACAAATCGAAATGGGGCAAAGGGAGTTGATAGGAACTTTTGAAAATATGACTATTGCTCCGCGTTTTTCTTCTGATGGACAAAAAGTAATCATGAGTTTGTTGCAAAATGATGGAAGTGCAAATCTTTATACCATGGATTTACGCACCCGCACAATGACGAGGCTTACAACAACTTCAGCTATTGATACCTCTGCTTCTTATTCGCCCGATGGATTGCAAATTGTCTTTTCATCTGATCGTAGCGGAAGGCCGCAAATCTACACCATGAATGCGGATGGGAGCAATATCCAGCGTATTTCTTCAAATGAGGGGAGCTATTCTACACCCATTTGGTCTCCACGGGGTGATTATATCGCCTTTACCAAACAGTCAGAAGGACAATTTTCTATCGGTGTGATGCGTCCTGATGGGAAAGGAGAGCGCATTTTAACAACAGGTTTTCACAATGAAGGTCCAACTTGGGCGCCTAATGGACGCGTTCTGATGTTCTTTCGTAAAAATCCAGGTATGGGGCCAAAACTTTATACAATTGATATTACAGGACGCAATGAACGCCAATTGCCCACCCCCAATGATGCGTCTGATCCGGCATGGTCGCCCTTGCTTACTATACAATAAATGAGGGGCTTGATAACAATAAACAAGACAAAATTCTCTGTCATTTGTGTAAGCGAACGTCTCTTTACCACTTAAGAGAGGCATTCTTCATGTTGATCAATTCATTGAACGGGAGGGGGGCAGATTTTGCGCCACATCTGCTGTCCTTTATCAATACAGAAAATTGGGGCAGGAAATTTGGGCGGAGCTTCTGGAGGCGAAACATTTGTTGGCAAGTGTTTTTAGATTTCAGATGTGTTGTTTAAGGGCGAGGACGATGTGAGGACATTATGCGGTCTGTATGCCAACAATTCTTTCTGCGCGTTAAGGGCGGTGGTTTTTGCATGCTCATCAGTTGATTGAAATATATCGTGCGTTTTGCTCTTTGTAGTCTTGGCGTTGCTGTCTTTTCTTTAAGGAGATGACCTTTTGAGCCAAAGAGCTCTATGAAAAAGCTTGGTAAAAAGTTTTTATACTTTTGTTGAAAATGTTTTAAGGGCTGTGTGAAATAGCCCTGTAAGCGAAACAGGGCTGTATCTTTGTTGTGATAAAATGAGAAGCGGTTACACTTTTGTGTAGATAGCCATCGGTGGCTCTCATGACAAAGGTGAGAACACACAATGATAGGCTCCCTGGAATAGCTCCCTAGAATGGCTGTGTGGAGGTTAATGAGACAGTTTTGCTAAAACCTCATCGCTTACATCAAAATTAGCATAGACATTTTGCACGTCATCATCTTCTTCTAATGTAGAAATAAGCCGCAAAACCGATAAAGCTTTTTCTTCATCTATTGGTGCAAGGGTGGTGGCTTTCCAAATGGTTTTAATTGATTCTGCTTCGCCAAGTGTGGCTTCAAGCATTTTAGAAACTTCGCCAATATCTTCAAAGGCGCAGGTAATGTGATGTCCGGTCTCTTCTGATTGTACATCGTCGGCACCAGCTTCGATGGCGGCATCCATGATGCTGTCTGCTGTTCCCACCTCTAACTTATAGATTATTTCGCCAATGCGATTAAACATAAAACTCACCGAGCCTGTTTCGCCTAACGCTCCACCTGATTTGGTGAAAGCAGCACGTACATTTGAAGCGGTGCGGTTGCGGTTATCCGTTAAGGCTTCGACAATGACAGCAACACCCCCTGGTCCATAGCCCTCATAGCGAACTTCATCATAATTTTCGACATCACCTCCTGAGGCTTTCTTAATGGCGCGCTCAATGTTATCTTTTGGCATTGATTGTGCCTTAGCATTTTGCACAGCGAGCCTTAAGCGTGGATTCATGGCTGGATCAGGGGCGCCTTGTTTGGCTGCAACGGTGATTTCACGTGCAAGTTTAGAAAATATTTTCGAACGCATTGCATCTTGACGTCCCTTACGGTGCATAATATTTTTAAATTGTGAATGACCTGCCATAGTTTTCCTTCCAGTTTGAGGGCTTCTTTCCGGTTGTAATGTTCCTCAATTTTAGGTGATGAAACACGGATTTTACCAGAATTACAGTGCCACAGTATCAAGATGAGGTGATCAAATAAATCCTTTATAAGAAAATTCATCTTAAAGGTAAAGATACCCCGTTGAAGAGCTATACAAGACAGATGTCTTGTCGTTCAGAAAAAATCAGGTTATAACAGAGGATAATTTCATGGCAAAAGTGGTTTATTTCATAACTCGCTTTATTTTTAAGAGGGAGTGAAGAAAACCTGATGTGTAAGAAAAAGATCCACTGCTCTAAAGTGAGCAATAATCTGCCTCAATAATCAATCTAAAGAGGCAAAGTGAGAGGATATTATAAAGATGGCAACGCAACTTTTAATGCCCAAAGCCACAGCTGTTTGGTTGGTTGATAACACTGCTCTTTCTTTTGATCAGATTGCAGAGTTTTGTAAATTACACGTGTTGGAAGTGAAAGCTATCGCCGATGGTGAAGCTGCTCATGGTATTAAGGGACTCAATCCCATTAGTTCGGGTCAGTTGACACGTAGTGAAATTGCTCGCGTGGAGGCTGACCAAAATGCACGCTTAAAAATTTCTGAATCGAGGGTACGCATTCCTGAGAAAAAGCGTAAAGGTGCACGCTATATCCCTCTTTCTCGGCGCCAAGATCGTCCTAATGGAATCTTATGGTTGGTAACAAATCATCCCGAATTGAAGGATGCACAGATTGCGCGGCTCATTGGAACAACAAAAGCAACCATTGAGCAAATTCGTTTGAGAACCCATTGGAATAGTGCAAATTTAGTACCTTTCGACCCCGTCGGGTTGGGACTGTGTTCGCAAATTGATTTGGATTTTGAACTCCAACGTGCGGCAAAAAACCGTCCCGCTTCTCTAGAGGGCGATAAGACTTTGCTACCCGCATCCGTGACAGAAAATGTTGATCTTCATGAAGAGATGCCGGAAAATGATCATAACAAGAGTTTTGATGCGGATAAGGTTTTTGCAAAACTGAATGCACTCCAAAAAAGCCGTCAGGAGGATGATGCATAAATAAATGGTTAACTGTAAATGCATTTTCATCTCGATGCGGAAAGGCAGGCGATGAAAAGAAATACGAAAAACTTAAATGAAGGATAATCGCTAAAAGAGAAAATTTTTTCTTCATTAGGAATTAGCAGTTATTCTTGAGGCATTTTTGAAAGAATCTGTTCTTTCAATTTTTATGGGAACTCGTTAAGGAGAATCAACATATGCGCTCTAGCAAAAATATTATCCTTCATCCTTTCGCTATGGTCTTGTTTGCTTCACTGGCTTTGGTCGGTTGTGGAAAAGAACGTGGCAGTGCACTCAAAGGTATGAATGGCGCTTACTTGAATGGTGCTGGTGTTACATCAGGTTCAGGACAGGAATTTACGGTAAATGTTGGAGATCGGGTGTTCTTTAGTCTTGATTCTTCTTCCATTGATTCTGATGCTGAGCGTGTTTTGGTGCGCCAAGCAGAATGGTTGCTGCATTATCCGCATTATTCTATTATGATTGAAGGTCATGCTGATGAGCGTGGAACGCGTGAATATAATTTAGCACTTGGACAACGTCGTGCTGTTGCTGTGCGTGACTATTTGATTTCTCTTGGTGTATCCGCACAACGGATTCAAACAATTTCTTATGGGAAAGAGAGGCCTGTAGCAGTGTGTGATGATATTTCCTGTTGGAACCAAAATCGTCGTGCTGTTACAACATTGAAGTAACGTGAACGGTTCTAAAAAACCAGCAGTAGAGGGGAGAAAACTATGTGGATATCTGGTAAAAAAAATTGGAGAATTGCCTTTTATATGGCTGTTCTCGTAGCTTGTTCTGCTTCGTCTGTTCAAAGTGGAGCGCGCTGGTTTACCCAATATTCTAAGGATGATACGGATTCTGGTGCTGCAGAAAAAGCCGCTGATGCGGTGGAAAAGGCTGGTGCTGCTGTGGAAAAGGCTGCCGATGCGGTGAAGAAAACTGGTGCTGATGCAGCAGAAAAAGCCGCTGATGCGGTGGATAAGGCTGGTGCTGCTGCGGAAAAAGCCGCTGATGCGGTGAAGAAAACGGGTGCTGATGCAGCAGAAAAGGCTTCTCATGCGGTGGATAAGGCTGGTGCTGATGCAGCAGAAAAGGCTTCTCATGCGGTGGATAAGGCTGGTGCTGCTGTGGAAAAGGCTGCCGATGCGGTGAATAAAACTGGTGCTGATGCAGCAGAAAAGGCTTCTCATGCGGTGGATAAGGCTGGTGCTGCTGTGGAAAAGGCTGCCGATGCGGTGAAGAAAACGGGTGCTGATGCAGCAGAAAAGGCTTCTCATGCGGTGGAAAAGGCTGGTGCTGCTGTGGAAAAGGCTGCCGATGCGGTGAAGAAAACGGGTGCTGATGCTGCGGAAAAAGCCGCTGATGCGGTGGATAAGGCTGGTGCTGATGCGGAAAAAGCAGTCGATGCGGTGAATAAAACTGGTGCTGATGCAGCAGAAAAGGCTTCTCATGCGGTGGATAAGGCTGGCGCTGCTGCGGAAAAAGCAGTCGATGCGGTGAAGAAAACTGGTGCTGATGCAGCAGAAAAGGCTTCTCATGCGGTGGATAAGGTTGGTGCTGCTGCGGAAAAAGCAGTCGATGCGGTGAAGAAAATAGATGCTGGTGTAGCAGAAAAGGTTGCCGATGCGGCGGAAAAGACTGCTGGTACGGTGGATAAGGCTGGCGCTGATGCAGCAGAAAAAGCAGTCGATGCGGTGAAGAAAGTGGGTGCTGGTGTAGCGGAAAAGGTTGCCGATGCGGCGGAAAAGACTGCTGGTACGGTGGATAAGGCTGGCGCTGATGCAGCAGAAAAAGCAGTCGATGCGGTGCAGAAAGTAGATGCTGGTGTAGCGGAAAAGGTTGCCGATGCGGCGGAAAAGGCTGCTGGTACGGTGGATAAGGCTGGCGCTGATGCAGCAGAAAAAGCAGTCGATGCGGTGAAGAAAGTGGGTGCTGGTGCAGCAGAAAAGGCTGCCGATGCGGTGAATAAAACTGCTGCTGGGGTTGCTAGTAAGGCTTCTAATGCAGTGCATAAAGCTGTTTCTGATGTTGTGAAAAAGGCTGCCGATGCTACGGATCTCTCTGTTCAGGGGGCGTTGCAAAGTCGAGAGTCACTCCTAGAAAATCAAAAGACGCTCTTTAAAGATTATGATTTGGATAAACTCTTGCATAAGATACGAACGGTGCTTGATCATAACAATCTGAAAAATGTTCAAAAGCAATTCCACCAGCTTTTTGATAAACAAGACTCTTCTGTTTATTCTTGTGCCTTTGAGAGTGCTCTTGGCGATGAAAATCTGTCTGCTGTAACAAAAGAGGTTGGTGAGCATAGCGCAAAAGATGCTGCAAAGAGTGGTGCTGATGTGGAAAGTCATCATGCGAGAGTGGGGAGCCATGATCATAAAGACCGTTTGCAAGAGGTGCATGATCATTTAAAAGATGCGGGTGAAAATCTGAAAGAAATGCATAAGAATGCAAAGCAAAGAGAGGATCATTTGCAGGAAACCCATAATCTTTTAGAGAAAACCTATGAGACAAATGATGGTAGCGGACCGCAGCAGGGTAAAGATACTTCTTCTCAAGAATTGTATAAAAAAGGCTATGATGCTCTCCTTGCAGCCCATTATGTTGATGCCGAAAAAAACTTTTGTGCTTTTCAACAGCGTTATCAAAAAGATCCTTTAAGTGATGATGCCTTGTTTTGGTTAGCAGAGGCTTTGTTGGGACAAAAACGCTATCATGAAGCAGCACAAGTGTATCTTAACGTATGGTACGCAGATAAAAAGAAAGCTTACACTTCTGAGATTTTACTGAAATTGGCGAGAAGTATGGTGGCTCTTGAACCCAATAAAGAGGCTTGTACACTTTTTGCAAAAAAAGCAAAACACTCTAAAACGTTAGAGTCTGTCTTTTGTAAACCTCTAAAAAGGAGTGAGGTCATCCGCGGTGTGCGTTAGACTAGCAGGAAATCTCTTTAAAACATCGGATTTTATCCAGTGTAAAAAATTGATCCTTGCGGTCTCGGGAGGGAGTGATTCTCTGGCGTTGCTGTTTTTAGTCAAAGACCATTTAAAAACTCTCTCTGTTCCTCCAGAAATTATTGCTGTCACCGTTGATCATCAATTGCGTAAAGAATCAGCGCGTGAAGCTTCAATCGTTGCAGAAATTTGTCGTGCCCATCGCATTCAACATGTCACTTTGCGGTGGGAAGGTGAAAAACCAAAAACCCATATCGCTTCAAGTGCTCGTGTTGCACGCTATGATCTGTTATTTCAAGAAGCACAAAAACAAGGTGCAACCCTTATTATGACTGGGCATACACTCAATGATCAGGTGGAAACCTATCAGATGCGTTCTTGGCGTCTCCAAAAAAATAAGAATTTGCGAGGTGAAGCCTTGGAGAGTGTGCATGATGGGGGGCATGCGAGGGCGTTTGGGGATGTTGTGCGAGGTGAAGCCCTGGAGAGTGTGCATGATGGGGGGCATGCGAGGGCGTTTGGGGATGTTGTGCGAGGTGAAGCCCTGGAGAGTGTGCATGATGGGGGGTATGCGAGGATGCTTGGGGATGTTGTGCAAGCTGGAGCCCTGGAGAGTGTGCATGATGGGGGGTATGCGAGGATGCTTGGGGATGTTGTGCAAGCTGGAGCCCTGGAGAGTGTGCATGATGGGGGGCATGCGAGGATGCTTGGGGATGTTGTGCAAGGTGGAGCCCTGGAGAGTGTGCATGATGGGGGGTATGCGAGGATGCTTGGGGATGTTGTGCAAGCTGGAGCCCTGGAGAGTGTGCATGATGGGGGGCATGCGAGGGTGCTTGGGGATGTTGTGCAAGCTGGAACCCTGGAGAGTGTGCATGATGGGGGGTATGCAAGGGTGCTTGGGGATGTTGTGCAAGCTGGAGCCTTGGAGAGTGTGCATGATGGGAGGCATGCGAGGGTGCTTGGGGATGTTGTGCAAGCTGGAACCCTGGAGAGTGTGCATGATGGCGTCTATTTTACAGCATCCGGAAAAAATATGGCGCAAAACAATGGTGTTATTGCCGAAAAAAATGATGGGTTGATGTCTGCGCGTGGTTTATCTTGTATGGCGCGCGAGGCGGTGTTGCGTGGAAAAATACGTTTGCTTCGTCCACTCCTTGGTACCAAGCGCGAAACATTGCGTGCTTATTTGCATTTTAAGGGGACAACATGGATTGATGATCCAAGCAACGAAAATCCTCATTTTGAACGTGTGCGTGTGCGCCAATCCCTTCATCAAAAAAAGTTTTCCTGTATTGTTCAAAAGATTCACGAAGCGACACGGGCACGTCGTCAACAGGCACAAATGATTGCCGATTTGATTTTGGCTCTGGATATTATGGTTGAATATGGGCGTTGTTTTATCGCAAAGCCTGCACCATTTCTCCAGCAACACTGCGCTTTTCCCTCTGTCGTTGGGTTGTTTGCTGTGTTAATGGGAGGAGGCTGTTATTTGCTTCCTAAGCAAAAATTAATTACTTTTATGCAAAAACTTTGTCTCAATTCATTCCAAAAGCAGCGTTTTACTTATGCGGGATCCGTCATTGAGTATAATGGAAGTGGTATTGCTCTTTGGCGCGAATCTCGAAACATGAAAGAGGCAATCGTTGCGCCAAAAACAACTTTTTTATGGGATGGGCGCTATCAGGTTAGCAATCATGGAACTGATGCCATAAAGGTTGGAGCAGCAGGTGTAGAGGAGTTGAAATCTCTCCTTAAACAGAGCCATAGCGATCTTGAAAAAACGCATTTTCCCTCTTTACAATCGCTGTTGATGATCTCAAATAAAAAAGGATATGATATTCCAGAGTTGACAAAGCATACTGTTTTTCAGCAAAATATCACCATCAAGCGCATTATGGCTCCTTTCCATTGGCTGTTCTCATGTGAAGATGCCGCTCTTGTGAATGTTCTGGAACCTTTTTTTAATCTTGAGGTGAAAAGATAAAGAAAAATCACTCTAAAAAGATAATAAACATCTTCTCATACCTTGGCAAGGAGTAGACAAGGTTATATGTTAAGGGGAACTGTTAAAATATATATTTAATTAAGTGGGCTGAATATGAATTCCAATTACCGCTCTCTCCTCATTTGGGGAGTTATTGCCTTGATTTTGATTATATCGTTTTCTCTCTTTAATGGAGATAGCCAGCGTTCTGGAGGGGGAGAGATTTCTTATTCCGAATTTTTGCAAAAGGTCGAGAATAATGAGCTGAAATCTGTGACCATTCAAGGTCAAAAATTGACCGGACAAACCATCGAGCACAGAGTTATTTCAACCTATGCTCCACGAGATCCAGGTTTGATACAAAAATTGGAAAGCAGAAATGTGAATGTTAGAGCTATTCCTGAAAGCACTGGTAATAGTATCTTCCTTAATCTGCTCTTTTCTTTGCTGCCTGTTATTATTATCGTTGGCGCGTGGGTCTTTTTTATGCGACAAATGCAAAATGGATCACGGGGGGCGATGGGATTTGGTAAATCAAAAGCAAAATTACTCAATGAAGCGCAAGGGCGTGTTACTTTTCAAGATGTTGCTGGCGTTGAAGAAGCAAAGCAGGATCTCCAAGAAATTGTCGAATTTTTACGGGAACCACAAAAATTTCAACGTTTAGGCGGACGTATCCCACGGGGGGTGTTGCTGGTCGGTCCTCCAGGGACGGGTAAAACTTTGCTGGCACGTTCTGTGGCAGGTGAAGCCAATGTGCCGTTCTTTACCATTTCAGGTTCCGATTTCGTTGAAATGTTTGTTGGTGTCGGGGCAAGCCGCGTGCGCGATATGTTCGAACAGGCTAAAAAAAATTCCCCCTGCATTATCTTTATCGACGAAATCGATGCGGTGGGACGTCATCGTGGTGCTGGACTGGGAGGCGGAAACGACGAACGTGAGCAAACCTTAAACCAGCTGCTGGTCGAAATGGATGGTTTTGAGCCTAATGAAAGTATTATTCTTATCGCCGCAACAAACCGTCCTGATGTGCTCGACCCTGCTTTGTTAAGACCAGGGCGCTTTGATCGGCAAGTGGTGGTGCCAAACCCTGATGTTTCTGGGCGTGAGCAAATCTTAAAAGTGCATGTACGTAACGTGCCTTTAGCCCCTAATGTGGATTTGAAAGTGTTGGCAAGGGGAACTCCAGGATTTTCTGGTGCTGATCTGATGAATCTTGTGAATGAAGCTGCTCTCATGGCTGCTAGCCGCAATAAAAGAGTCGTCACTATGCAAGAGTTTGAAGATGCAAAAGATAAGGTGATGATGGGGGCTGAACGCCGTTCAACCGCTATGACACAAGAAGAAAAAGAACTCACAGCTTATCACGAAGCAGGACATGCTATCGTCGCACTTAATGTGCCTGTTGCTGATCCTGTCCATAAAGCAACAATCGTACCAAGAGGAAGAGCTTTGGGTATGGTGATGCAATTGCCTGAAGGTGATCGCTATTCCATGAGTTATCGGTGGATGATTTCTCGTTTGGCTATCATGATGGGAGGGCGTGTCGCCGAAGAATTGAAATTTGGTAAGGAAAATATCACATCAGGTGCTTCTTCCGATATTGAACAAGCAACAAAATTAGCACGCGCCATGATTACACGCTGGGGATTTTCTGATCTGCTTGGCAATGTGGCCTATGGTGATAATCAAGATGAGGTCTTTTTAGGGCATTCCGTGGCACGGACACAAAATGTCTCTGAGGAAACTGCACGTATGATCGATGCTGAAGTGCGTAAACTCATTGATGATGCTTATAAAAATGCTACTAAAATCCTGAAAACAAAAAAACAAGAATGGTTCGCTTTAGCACAGGGTTTGTTGGAATATGAAACTTTAACTGGCGCTGAAATTAATGAAGTTATTGCTGGAAAACCCCCTTCACGCACTCAAAAAGATGAAAATGCTGCTCCGCGTGTTTCTTCTGTGCCTAAAACGGGAGCAATAAAAGCAGAGGCTTATGCAGCAACAGCTGAAAAAACAGACGTTGAAAAAATGGATGTCAAAAAAGCTGAGGTCGATAAGGTTGATGCCAATACAACTGATGTTGGTAAAGCAGAGACAAAAGTTGGAAAGGAAACAACAAAATCCAGAAATGTCAAAGCCAATGATGCTGAGCCTCAAGGCGGGCCCTCTCATGATATGGAGAAAAAAACGCAAAATACAAAAAGTACTGCAAAAGGGGTCAATCGTTCTTCAAGTAAAGCCAATTCTGGAAAGAAGTCGAATGCTACAGGACGTGATAAAGAAAAATAGGAGCCTTCTAACGACGCTTAAGTCACTTTAGTTTTGGAGAAAAGTTTAGGTAAAAGTTTTATAAGAGAGGTGCAAGCAAGGCTTGCACCTCATAAACAATGTGGGGAGAATATTGAAATGATATGTGATAAGAGCATTTTTCTCCCATCATTTTTTAAAGTGTCCGTGTTGATCGCTGTACACTGGTGATGGTGAGGATGAAGAGATTGGTGGCTTGGTGTTTGTTTTGTGAGAGTGAGAGGGAATTTATCTTTTGACAGAGGGGGGACTTTGGTCTTGTTAAAAGAGGAGTTTTGTTTAAACGCAGTACATGTGTAAAACATGCGGGGATGATACTGCTTGCTATGTGCAACATAGAAGCATCATTGATAGAACTGGTGTGCTTGTTGTAGAGTTTTGCTTTGGGTGATGGATTGGGCGGCTTGGTTGTGCGAGGCTTTGAGAATGAAGAGGGGCAAATGTCTTCCTTATCGCATAAGAGATGTTGCTGTAGCGGAAATTCTGTCCGCACAAGATGGCACAAGAAGAGTGTGTGTAAAGAAGTAGGGATAGCGCAAAATATTTTGCTAGAGATGGAATTCGACGAAAAAAACGTTTTTTTCATGCGTGATCATAGGATTGGCTGATAGAGCGGAAAGACATCATGAGGAATTTTGGTATAGTTTTTATAGAGTTTTGCTTTGGATAATGGATTGGGCGGCTTGGTTGTGCGAGGCTTTGAGAATGAAGAGGGGCAAATGTCTTCCTTATCGCATAAGAGATGTTGCTGTAGCGGAAATTCTGTCCGCACAAGATGGCACAAGAAGAGTGTGTGTAAAGAAGTAGGGATAGCGCAAAATATTTTGCTAGAGATGGAATTCGACGAAAAATATTCATTTTTTTCATGCGTGATCATAGGATTGGCTGATAGAGCGGGAAGACATCGTTAGGAATTTTGGTATAGTTTTTATAGAGTTTTGCTTTGGGTGATGGATTGGGGCGGCTTGGTTGTGCGAGGCTTTGAGAATGAAGAGGGGCGAAGGATCTTATCCCATGAGGAAATTTATTCTCGCAGAGTTTTTGCCCTCGTAGAATAGCAAAAGAAAAGAGTGTGTATAAAGGAAGTAGGGATGGCACAAAAATATTTTGGTACAGATGGAATTCGAGGGAAAGCCAATGCTTTTCCTATGACACCAGATTTTGCCATGAAAGTGGGGATGGCCGTGGGGGTTTTGTTTCGCTCACAACGCCAATCACGTCGGGTGGTGATTGGGAAGGATACAAGATTATCTGGCTATATGTTAGAAAATGCTCTGGTTTCAGGATTTACAGCTGCGGGAATGGAAGCTTTTTTGCTGGGACCTGTGCCAACACCTGCTGTCGCTATGCTTTGTCGCTCTCTGCGTGCTGATCTTGGGGTGATGATTTCTGCTTCTCATAATCCCTTCTATGATAATGGAATTAAGCTTTTTGGTCCTGATGGTTTTAAACTGTCCGATGAAATGGAAGAAAAAATTGAACAGTTAATCGATACAGATCTTTCAAAATCCTTAGCAAGTTGTTCTGAAATTGGTTATGCAAAACGGGTTGAGGGCGATATTTATCGTTATATCGAATATGCTAAACGAACTTTGCCACGTGATGTGCGATTGGATTCTTTGCGCATCGTTGTAGATTGCGCCAATGGTGCGGCTTATAAAGCTGCTCCACGTGCTTTGTGGGAACTGGGAGCCGAGGTGTTTGCCATTCACGATACTCCAAATGGTACCAATATTAATCAAAAATGCGGGTCAACCGATTTAACGTCTTTAAAACAGAAAGTGCATGAAGTACGTGCCGATGTGGGGATTGCTCTTGATGGTGATGGAGATCGTGTTCTCTTGGTGGATGAAAAAGCGCAAACCATTGATGGGGATCAGTTGATTGCGGTGATTGCTGAAAATTGGCATAAAACCGGACGGTTACAGGGTAATGGTGTGGTGACAACCATTATGTCAAATCTTGGACTAGAGCGCTTTTTAAAGTGCAAAGGCTTGGAGCTCGTGCGAACAAATGTTGGAGACCGTTATGTGGTCGAAACAATGCGTCAAAAGGGATATAATATTGGTGGTGAAGCTTCTGGGCATATTATATTGAGTGATTTTGGCACAACCGGTGATGGGTTGGTGGCTGCTTTGCAAGTGTTAGCTTGTATGCAGGAAAGTCAAAGCCCTATGAGTCAATTGTGTAAACGTTTTGAACCTGTGCCACAAATTTTGAAAAATGTAACGATTAAAAACAAAAATGTGTTAAAAGAAAATCCGGTCAAAACAGCAATAAATCAGACTGCACAGCGTTTGGGAAAAGCAGCACGATTGGTGATCCGTGCTTCTGGAACAGAACCGGTTATTCGCATTATGGCCGAAGGTGATGCTCTAGAGGTTCTCGATGCTGCTGTGGCAGAGATGATGGATGTGATCACCCATCATGATGGTCTTTCATAAGCAGATATGTTTTTGAGGAATCGAGAGTGCTTTTATAAAATCTGCAAAAGACTGTAGTTGTTTTTTTAGCAAAAGGTGGGGTGAATAATCTGTGCTTTTAGAACCGAACTGGTTATGCGCATGATGGAATGCTTTTAACAAACAGCTTTATAAGATCTTTTGAGGAAATATTTCTTGAAGATGTTGTTGGGCGAGGAGGTATGTGGTCGCCAGATGTTTTGTTACATTGAGGATAAGGAAATGGAGGGATAAAGGGAGGAGAAGCAATCAGGCTATTGATGATTGGTGCCCTTGAAAAATAGTCAGAGAGCTCGGATTACTGAACCGTGACCTTGCAAATATTTTCATGATTTTATCATGCATGCAATAATACAAGCAATCGTCTTACAGCGCACGAGAAAAATGATGTGGGCTTGTTCCTTACTGCTCGAAAGCTAAAGATGACCCCTTAAGAATTCATTATGATACAATATGGCATAAAAAGGGTGTTTTCTCTCTTTTGAGAGAAAACACCGCGGGGGTTAGAATTGCACAATTGCATATCCTAATTTGAAAAGTGGTCTTTTTTACCTTTTTTCCACAGAAAATAAGTTGCAAGACCAAGCACGGGAGCACTCAATTTAGCAAAAGGCAAATTTTTGCTTAAAAGTGCAAGGCTGGAAAGTGTGGCATCCGTCATAAGTTGATGGCGTCTCTCTTCAGACTTCTTTTGTTGATCATAGCTTTGATAAGCTTTGAGAATGCGGAAAATGAAAATACCTATACCGGCAAGAAAAAGCCAAATGAAAAACATCGTGCTGGCTGCTGTAAGAGGCTTCATCACCAAACATAAGGCAATAAAACCAACGATACATAAAAAAAGCAGCGATATAAACAATGAAATGCCAATAAATCCATAGCAAATGGCTTGAAGGCGTACTTGCTTAACGGTGCTTTTCAGACCTCCACCAACTAGGTGATTTAAAAGAGGAGCGATAAACTTATGCATTGCTTAACGACGCAATAGTTGAGAAAGAATAAAACCAATACCCGCTGCAAACAAAACGCTTTTGCCAGGATTGTTACGAACATGATGATTCATGGTTTGTTCAAGTTCGCCAATCTTTTCTTTCGCTTGCGACATAATATCTTCACTGTTTTCTTTTGCCGAGTTATAAAGCTTTTCAGCTTTATTTTTTGCGGCATTCAATTTGCTCGCACCAAGATCTGTCAGAGTCGAAGTTATCCCTGAAATTTCACCACGTAACTTCTCTAACTGTCCTTGTAGATCTTTTTCTGCGGCCGTCTTATTGTCTTTTGTTGCTTTATGATTTGCCATGATGCTTGATCCCTCTCTTGATTTATCATGAATCAGTATTTGATATTGTGTGTGTTCATAGTGATCATTTGCTTTGGAGTAAAAACTTTCACTGCTGTGGTAACGCTAAAGTTTTTTTTTGGTTCCCTCTCTTGGCCAAACTTAAAATGTTTTTAGACATCATAAATCTTTTCGGGAATCTGTTTGGAAATCTATTTAGGAATCTGTTTGGAAATCTTGTTGAATGATCCTGGTATGCTGTCAAAGAGCCTCCTTTGAGATGTTGTGCTATAAGGCAGAGAAGATTTACACTTTCAGTACCTCTAAAGTGTGTCATGCCATCTCAATGGGTGGGCTTGCTTATCAAGACTTATTGTTCAGCAAACCATACAAATGGTGAGTGGCAGGAATGAACTGAGAGAAGCTGGTTTGTTTACAGACTGGGAGGATTTAGAAACTTTGTCCTTGGAGGAGTGAGGAGAAAAACGAGGGTGTTCATGAATGCTATGACGAAAAATCTATAAAAGATCACGGTCTTTATGCTTTTGATCGTTGTTTTTATGCTTCTGTAAGAAAACTTACACCATTATGATGCTTGCTAGGTTCCAATGCTATCGGGAGCGTTTGCATGGGCTCTATTTTTCTTGTTTCCTTAATGAAAAAGTGAAGGGGAACTTTACAGCAGAATTTGTTCCGTGAGACTTGGGAGGTAATGCATCAAGGGTGGGCAGGAGTTCTTTTAATGGGGTAGAAGGCTCTTTGTGCAAAAATGTTCCAAAATAAATACTATCCTGTTGTGAAACCACATGCTTGTTTAAAAAAATATTCGACCATTTTATAATGGTGTTTGTGAATGGTGTGAAACCTCCTCGTGAAAGGGAGAAGATCTATTGGGCATCACCAATCTTTACCTTTATGAAGCTGCAAAACGGTAAATGCTCTAGCGCCCAATGTTGTTCTTTATCTTGTATGAGAGTGGTCGCTATGGCGACTTGGTTTGCTGTTGTTATCTGCTCTTTTGTTTTTCTTGTGCTGTGCAGGGTAAGATTTTTGCGCGGTTTGAAGAAAAAATATTAAAGTGAAAAAGAGTAATGTTCTTTGCGATAGAGTGTTTCTGTGCTCTTTAGAGAGAGTATTGTTATACAGAAAGCGTGAATGTAATATATCATTTGCTATTCAAATCATTCTTACCAATAAATTGCTTTGTCCGATAAATTGCTTTAAACTTGCTAGAGGAAAAATTCTTGAAAAGGCCCTCTTGAAAGAGGCGTGTTGTGAAATAAAACTATACTTGATTTATCAAGTTTTATTTTTTAAGACAAATACAGAGTGACGTGAACAGGGACGGAGCGTTGTGGGATAAGTGATGCTACGGGGGATGGTGACACAGCTGTACGATCAAAAAATGACAACCACAACCGTGTGAGATGAAAATGGAATCTGAGACAGTACCCTTAGAAAATGCGTCTGCTGTATTGGCAACTCATGATCTTTCTCCTTTTGCTATGTTTATGGCAGCTGATTTTGTTGTAAAAGCTGTTATCGTTGTTTTATTACTTGCTTCTCTTGCATCTTGGACAATTGCTTTTGTTAAAATCGTTGAGATTACTGTGGCAAAACGGAGAGTGCGCCATGAACTTCAATTGGCTCTCAATGCTCAGACCCTTACACGTTTGGCTGCTAGCTTGAAAGAAAGCAAAGGAGCTGGTGTCCTCTTTCTTAAGGAGGTTCTTAAAGAAGTGTATCTTTCTACACAACAGGTCCATTTTGTTGGTAGCGAGGGAACCAGCGCAGCCTCCTATGAAAAAAATACAGCAAGACAAGAGATGCAACGGGGAAGACAACAGGAAACACAAGCTCTTTTTGGTGAACATCCTCTCTTCTATGAGGAGCTTAATCAGTATGACGAGATTGCACGCGATATGCGCGATATGAATGAGGGCGTCAAGGAAAGGGTCCATTCGCTTTTATCACGCTGCTTGCTGGCTGCTGTGCGGCGTGTTGCATATGGCAGCGCTGTTCTTGCAACTATTGGCGCTATTGCTCCTTTTGTGGGGTTGTTTGCTACCGTTTGGGGAATCATGAATGCTTTTATCGGTATTGCTCAGTCTCAAACAACAAGGCTTGATGTGGTGGCTCCTGGAATCGCCGAAGCTTTGTTGGCAACAGCTATCGGGCTTTTTGTAGCGATTCCCGCTGTTGTGATGTATAATAGCTTGATGCGTGCTGTGAGTGGTTATCGCAATGATTTAGGCGATATCGCTGCCGCACTCGAAAGACTCTTAAGCCGTGAACTCGATAGGCGTAGGCAACAGAAAAGTCATAAAAAATGAAAGCAGATTTTAATGATCATTGGGATTGTGATGAGAGTGGGTTACACAGTGAAATCAATGTAACCCCTTTTATTGATGTTGTGCTGGTGCTGCTTATTGTTTTTATGGTGGCTGCCCCTTTGGCAACATCGGTGATTCCCGTTCAACTCCCTTCTATAACGCAAGCACCTCTCGCAGTGCAACCGGATGAGCCTCTTTATATAACTTTGCAAAAAGATCATGCTCTTTATGTTGGCGAGCATCTTGTCAGCCAAACAACCTTTGTGGAATCCTTGTTAAAGGAAACAAAGCAAAATCGAGAAACAAAGATTTTGATCAAAGCGGATAGTGAAATCGATTACGGCGCTGTGGTGGATTTACTGAATCACATACGCACTGCTGGATATACCAAAGTTGGACTGATGGGATTGCAAAAATCTTCCAGTGTTATGGCAAAAGAGGCCGCAAGTGATGCAATCGTAAATACTCCAGGGGTGGCAGAGGATACAGCAGTAAACGTTACAAAAGGTGTCGTTGCGTCGCCCATAAGCAATGGGGGAAACACCAATCCTGCTGTAATGGGAACAGTTGATCCTCTAGAGTAAAAACTGTCAGTAGAGATTTCTTGGCAAAGCAAATCCCATCTATATCTCGGCCTCCTATCTTACTTTTTTCTTGTCATTTTCTTCAAGTTCATTTCTTTCAAGGGCACGGACATTGACTTGAAGAACCGGTGCAATGACCGTTTGGGCAATGCGCATGCCCCGTGCAATGGTCATCTTCTTTTTGCAATTGGTGCGCAGAATTGCCCTACCGGTTCATTGCATTCAATGTTTTTGGTGTTTCTGTGTTTCTGTATGGGAGAGCATGAAGCTTCTCTAGAGTATGAATGCCTTTGGTTTTAAGCGCAGAGGACTCCGTGAAAATACCCTCCATGGGATCACTGTACTGTCTTGTTGCAAGAATGTGCGTTTTTTCTCAAGCACTGTGCTGTTTAGTCGTGCCCTGTGGAACCAAAACCCCCTGTGCCTCTGCTGCTCGTGTTGTTGTTTTCTTTTTCATTTTCTTCAAGTTCATTTCTTTCAAGGGCACGGACATTGGCTTGAAGAACCGGTGCAATGACCGTTTGGGCAATGCGCATGCCCCGTGCAATGGTCATCTTCTTTTTGCAATTGGTGCGCAGAATTGCCCTACCGGTTCATTGCATTCAATGTTTTTGGTGTTTCTGTGTTTCTGTATGGGAGAGCATGAAGCTTCTCTAGAGTATGAATGCCTTTGGTTTTAAGCGCAGAGGACTCCGTGAAAATACCCTCCATGGGATCACTGTACTGTCTTGTTGCAAGAATGTGCGTTTTTTCTCAAGCACTGTGCTGTTTAGTCGTGCCCTGTGGAACCAAAACCCCCTGTGCCTCTGCTGCTCGTGTTGTTGTTTTCTTTTTCATTTTCTTCAAGTTCATTTCTTTCAAGGGCACGGACATTGACTTGGAGAACCGGTGCAATGACCGTTTGGGCAATGCGCATGCCTCTTTCAATGGTAAAGTCTTCTTGTCCACAATTGATGAGCAGAACTTTAACTTCACCACGGTAATCACTGTCAATGGTTCCGGGCGTGTTGAGACATGTGATGCCGTGTTTTAAGGCTAAGCCTGAACGTGGACGTATTTGTGCTTCAAACCCAGGAGATAAGTGAAAAATAAGACCCGTTGGAATAAGGGCGCGCTCTCCAGGTGCAAGTGTGCATGTTTCTTCTTCACCAAGAGCGGCACGTAGATCAAGACCAGCAGAACCTGCTGTGGCATAGTGTGGGAGCTCTAAGCCTTGTCCATGCTCAAGGCGCTCGATTGATAAGGTTACTTTTTGGCTGAGATGAGGGGATGCATTCGATGAAGAGGGGCTCTTTTGGTTGTTCAGGTGCGTATAGGGCATGGTAAAAGCATCTCCAAAATATACAAAATAAACACAACTCTAACAAAAGATCGCTTTTGAAACAAGCAGCGAAAGCTCTCTGGGGATAACAGCTTTCTCTGCTTGTTTTGTATAGGAAATGCTTCTTTCTCATAGTGTTTGGTTTTAAATACTACCAATAAGAATACCCGTGGCAAAAACGAGAGCACCACCAATAATAACCTGTAAAGATGCACGCCAAAAAGGAGTCGACATGAATTTATTTTGCACCCAAACAATAGCCCATAGCTCGAAAAACACAATGATAAAGGCAATCACTGTCGCCATATAAAAAGAGTTGATCAAATAAGGGAGTGTGTGCCCTAATCCTCCTAGCATTGTCATAATGCCGCTGGCAAGGCCCCTTTTAAGCGGAGAACCACGACCAGATAATTTCCCATCATCATGGGCTGCTTCTGTAAAACCCATGGAAAGACCTGCTCCAACCGAAGCAGACAACCCTATCAAAAAGGTTTGATGCGTATCCCCTGTTGCAAAAGCGGCAGCAAAAATTGGTGCAAGAGTGGAGACGGACCCATCCATGAGACCAGCAAGACCAGGTTGAATCCACGTCAAAAGAAGCTGTCTGTGCGTTTTTGATGGCTTTTTGGAGTTTTGACTCACCGTTTTGGTGTGGGAGCTTTTATGATGCTTCTTCGCCGTTACAAGAGCAGGATGATGACACGGTGAATCTATCGTTCCCGCACGATTGCTACAAGAAAGGCACAAAAGCTCCTTATAATTTTCAAGCTCTCGTATGCCCATTGCCGCAAAAACTGCTGCTTGCTTTGATGAATAAGGCTCTAAAGCTTTGGCATATTTTAAATAAAGAGCAGCATGGCGTTCTTTGGCTTTGAGTGCTCGAAGCGCCACTTGTTGTGCTGAACGAAAGGACAGAGCTTTACGTTGTACAAATGAAAAAAACGATCTCAACATTTTCTGTTCCTTTGCACTTTAGAATAATTCTAAAAATATAAAAGAAAAAAGAGCAAAGTCAATCTAAAATTAAAAAATTGTAAAAAGGCAGTGGCCTGAAAAGAACAGCACAGATGTGTAAAGGTTGCAGTAAGAAGAAAATAAAATTTGCTTAGAGACAAAAACACAATAAGCCAGCAAGAAAAATATGATTGCCCGCAAGAAAAATATGATTGTATGAAACAATGCCAGCAAAATGCCGAAACGAGAAATATTAGTAATTTTACCAAGGAATTGTGGTCATAAATATTGTGGTCATAAATGAGGAGAAATGGAGGTGAGAGGGGGATGAGGGAGATGCGTGTTGGCTCTTGGAGATTATGAGGCGTGGAGGCAGATTTAAGAGTATGGGTATGCTGTGGGGAAGTTTTTGTCGCTGTTGGGTTTGGGAGACAACATGTGATTGTTGATATTTTTTAGAACCTGAGAGGCGCTTTTTGCCGCAATATAAAAGCAAGTATATCAAGGAGGGGCTGACAACCACATTTAAGTCAGAAAATAAAAAAATGCATAGCGGCTTAATCCGAAGAAGGGGATATTCAATTGGTTAAAGAGCTGTGTCTTGTCTGTTTATTATATTGAAATGATCACAGGCAGTTGAGGGGGAGGTATGCTGGTGTTGGGGGAGTAAGAGGGCAAGGTTCGCGGGAGGACTGCTGTGCTTTAGAGGAGAGGGCTGGATGGAAAAACAACAGAGTAAAGAGCAACAGCAAGCGCACAGCAAAGGGTTTGTGTGCAAGAGAGATTCAGATGGAGTCATTGAGACCAGCTTCTTGGCGCTTGTGAAAGTGTAGACCGGTACACTCATGCTATGATCTTGATAAGCATTGAGCCTTGTTACAGCTTTTGTATTTGGGTGGATTTGTTAGCGTGTAACAAATTATTTTTTGTGCTGTGATTGCAGGGCAGCTGATTGCTGGTGGGGGTGCATAAATAAGAGAAAGCATCCTATCAAATTGTTTGAGCCGGTATGAAAATTGAAGCTTTATGAAGGGTAACTTATCGTCTTGCCACTTGCCTTATATCTTGAATGAGACCCCCAAATTCAGTATGATTCTCTCACTTCAAAACCTCTTATATTGAGTTAATTCAAATCATTTGCTTGCATATCACAAGGAGGGGGTGCTGTGTTCTTATCTAAAGTATGGGATAAGTTGCAGTGTGAGGGAGTGTGTCTCTATGCTTCAAAAGATAATTACTTTGTAGGTGCTTGCTGTGATGATGGGGGATGAGGAAGTAGGATGACAAGCTAGGCTTTTGCATGTGGTGCTTTGATGGCATATCTCTTGAGTGAGGAGGCTGGAGCAGAGGAGGTATTCTGATCTGCCGTTATGGCTGATCATTCTTGTTGATTGGCGGTTTTTCCATCGTTGGCTTTTGTCAAAATATACCAGTAAATAGGAGGTAAAATCATAAAATGCTCTTTTTCTCTTTTTAGGTTGAAAGGAGAAGGAGTGCGGATGTTGGGATTAGTCGTATGATAAGGTTTGTGGAGGACTATTGTGCTTTAGAGGAGGGTTGGAGAGAATGCTCCATGCTCTTTGGTGTTATTTTTTAGAACTCAACAGCCCTTGTGAAGCAATATAAAAACTAGCAAGCATATAAAAGAAGCTGGCAATCACATTCCAGCCGGCAAATGAGAGAAAAAGAAAGCGCATGGGGGCTTCAGAACAAGAAGGGGGGTGGATGGTGTTTAATTGGTTAAACAGATTCGTGACGTCTCTTATTCTGCTCATGGCACTTAAACCACAGCTGGAGGGCGCTGGCCAAAAACCATATTCAACACCCGCATGATATACCGCTAAGACAAAGCTGATGGACATTAAAACAAAAACACAGAAAAATAAAAGTTGTATCCAAGAAGAAATGCGAAAAAACCATGCTCCAAAACCTGCTAAAAGCAAAAAGGGTATGGCACTATAATAAGGAAAACGCTCAATAAGGCATAAATCACAAGGAAGATAGCCACCAATATGTTCAAAACCAAGGGCAAGACCGATTGTACTTGAGAGGCAAAAAGCTAGGAAAAAAGCCCATAAACTTTGCTCTTTGCGGCTGGGTTCAAGATAAAGGTGCTTGTGTAAAAAGGATTGAAAAGAAAAAATGCTGGTCATAGAGCATGTTCCTTAAAGTAAAAACGGCTTGTTTACAAAAGCTATAAAGATTCCAACAGTTAGGACACTAACACAACCAATCAAGACAATCCATTTGAAATGGCGGTAAAGAAAATTCATGGCGCGTTGCCCAAAACGCTGAATAAGCCAAGCAAGAAGATAAAAACGAGCTCCTCTAGCAAAAATACAGGTCAGAATAAAAAGTCCAATATGCACACCCATGACACCCGCCAAAATCGTCACAATCTTGATAGGAGGTAGGTGAAAAAAACCTGATGTGATCAATAAAATAACCAGAAATTGCAGCGTTGCACTGTTCTTAAGTCCTTCAAAACTTTCAACTTTACCGTAAAATTCTAAAATCGGTTTGGCAAGGGTGTCATAGGCAAAATGCCCAATAAACCAACCAGCAATGCCTCCCAAAACAGAACATACCGTCGCAATAAAAGCATAGCGATAAGCACGCTTGGGGTGAACAACTGCCAGCGGTATATACAAAACATCTACCGGAATTGGAAAAACAGAACTCTCAATAAAGGCAATGAAACCAAGCCAATGCGGCGCTGTGCGCCGGTTTGCTAAAGAAATAGTCCAGAGCTTTAATCTGTTTAATATCATGAGGGCTTTCATAAGCCTAATAGGTAAAAACTTTACGAATGAGGCGTTAAGGCGGTGAAACAAAGATTTTAAAATATTCCCTGAAAAAAATATCCTTTTATAACTTATGAGATAAAAATGACACGAATTCTGCAAAAACAAAAAATCTGCTGTTGACGAATCTGTGCTTCTTCATATAGTGCAGAAGAATAATGGGCAAGTCTGTCCTTTATGACAGCGTGCGGGTGTGGTGGAACTGGTAGACGCGCCAGACTCAAAATCTGGTTCCGAGAGGAGTGTCGGTTCGAGTCCGACCACCCGCACCACTCTATAGATTCCATACAGTATCATTTGATGATATCGGTGTTTATCTTCTTATCACAGGTAACATATTATTTTCATTTCCTTACCTATACGATTTCTATAGCTGAGAAATGCATCAAAAGCGCAATACAAAAGGTGCTGCAAAAGGGGATGGGGAAAACAAGAAAGCACGATAGATTATCTGTCCTCTTTGTAAAAATTTGTTTTTAGGAAAACATCTGATGAAATTCGACTATGGCTTATCACAACCATACCATTTTATAGGCATTGCTCCTTATTTCTCGTGAATAATCTGTCATTGCCTTAAAGCTATTGTCCCATAAATATTGCTTCTTCAGGACAGGGCTCTCCACTCTCTTTATAGAGAAAAGGACAATGTGATTTTCCTCTGGTGATACCTATCTGGCTTGTTCTTGCTTTTGTTTTTGTCGTAAACAAATGTATCCCATAACAATCGTTGGAATTTCATCTTCTACAGTTGAATACCCATATACTGTTATACTGTACTGGGACAATATGCTCTTTGTCTCTGAGATCTTGAGAGGAGCATAGTCATTCACTCTTTGTTGCTTCCTTGATGCAAATATTGTGTGGGAACTTTATAACAGATTTTTTTTCAGTGGCTTTATGTGATGATAATAGGAATGCGGGCAGGGGGCTTTCATGGAGTCTGTCATGGGGGAGGAGCCCTCGTGTAAAAACGACAGCTCTCATGCAAAAGTACTGTGAAATACTGCAAAACAGCACCCTGCTGTGAATGCACAGGCTTGTGAAAACATCTCTTAATGTACCAAAATCTATTTTGCGCAAGCCCATTTTGTAGCGACGTCCATGAAGAGTATAGCGTAAAATCCATTGAGCACCACCATCTTTCCATTTGTGAAGGGCAAGTCGGTAGCATTACACTCTTCTGCCAGCCCCTAATAGTGCGATAGCACTTGGCCTCTGAGGGCGTTCTGTGGCATCTAAGAGCATTTATGGAGTGGCATTTTGACGGCTTTCTTCTATAGTTTTTCTTCCTACGTCACTCCTGCTTGTAGTGTGAAAGCAAATGATTTTGATTGTTTCAATCATAGAAGAGATTATAAACAATAAATATTAGAATATTCGCAATTCTTATTTCGTATGCAAAACGATTAATTCATATGTAAACTGCAAAACAGCACCCCGCTGTGAATTCACAGGCTTGTTAAAACATCTCTTAATGTACCCAAATCTATTTTGTGAAAACACATTTTGTAGCGACACCCATGAAGAGTATAGCGTAAAATCCATTGAGCACTACCATCTTTACATTTGTGAGGGGACACCGGTAGCATTATACTCTTCTGCCAGCGCCTCATATTGCGATAACACTTGGCTTCTGAGGGCGTTCTGTGGCCTCTGAGAGCGTTTATGGAAATGAGGAATTGTCCTTATAAATCAAATCCTTGTCCAATGAATGAAAAAAGCATTCATAGGGTGGTTAAGAGCATTTTTTTTAAGCAAAAAGAGATGAAGGGCGTAAGTTAGAACAGTTTGTTTAATCATGTGTCATGCATTTATTGCGATTTATGACATCAGCTGTGCGCTTAAGAAAATTTTAAACTATTTGTAGCATAAAATTTGTATAGTATTTTATTTTTGTGCATATATAGATTTTTTTATTTATTATGTGTATAATGTATTTTCCATATTGAATAAACTTAGGGGTTTATATGAAAGTAAAACGTTTAATATCAATATCCGTAGCCACTTTAATGGCGACATTTAGTGTAAAAGCAGCTGATACCGTAATTTTTCCAGAAGTAAAATCAAATATTGAAAAATCAAATGTTGTAAAATCTAATATTTCTCCGGTCATTGTTGCTCCTCCTTTTTCTTGGACTGGCTTTTATTTTGGAGGACAGGGTGGCGGTTTTTCAAGCAAAAGCACCTTTAATTATTTTGAAGATGTCGCAACTGGAAAATGGGCTTGGGTTGATAAAAAATTATCACCTAAACCATCAGGGTTTATGGGAGGGGCATATTTAGGTTCTAATATCGATCTTGGCAACGGCGTTGTTCTTGGTGCTGATACAGACTTTATGTGGGCTGATAAAAAAGATACCAAAACAGGTGAGGAAAGAGAGATCCTCAATGATGAGGAACTCAATTCTATTAACGCAATCTTTCAAGAAGCTGGAATTCGTGTTGTAAAACCTGCCGCGCCGGATGAAACCATACCTAATTATGGTGATTTTGTGGTAAGCAGTGTTACTTTGAAAGAAAAATGGGCTGGTGCTACACGCGTCCGTATGGGTTTTGCTTCTGATCGCATTATGCCCTATGTCGCGGGCGGTGTTGCTTATGCACAAATGCAACCTATCGTATCACTTTTGTCAAAATCACAAGAAGATCAATCTGTCGTATTTGCTTCTGGCGATGTATTTGATGAAACAAAAACAATGATTGGTTATACAATTGGCGTTGGTCTTGATTTTGCAATGACAGATAATGTTATCCTGCGTACAGAATATCGCTATTCCGATTTTGGTAAAAAGAAATTTGGAGAAGATAAGCTTGAAATTCGCTATGATACAAATGATTTCCGCGTTGGTATTGCTTATAAATTCTAATTTATTGTAACATTGAATTGCTAAAAACCCTGCCTTTAGCAGGGTTTTTCTTTTTGATCGCTTATATATGAGATAATATATTCATTTGTTCATGATCATTTATCGTTTGGTATATTATTGGCATATGAAATAAAAGTGCCAAATATCCTAACATTCTGTTCTTTCAAATCTCTTCCATGTTAAAGCAATCAAAACCATTTGCTTGCACACTACAAGCAGGAGGGGCTTGGGGATAAAACTATAGAAGAAAGCAGTAAAAATGCCATTTCATGAACGCTCTCAGATGCCACAGAACGCTCTTAGGTGCTGAGAGTCGTCGCATATTGGGCATTGGCAGAAGAGTATAATGATACCGGCTTGCCCCTTCACAAATGTCAAGATGGTGATGGTCAATGGATTTTACGCTATACTCTGCATGGGTGCCGTTGCACAATGAATTTGTGCACAATGAATTTGTGCACAATGGGCTTGTGCAAAATGGACCGGCGCAAATGGATTTGGGTGCGTTAGGAGATGTTTTTTAACAAGCGTGTGAATTGGCAGCAGGGTGCTATTTTGCAGCCTTTTTCATGGCACTTTTGCATGAGGGCTATCGTTTTTACACGAGGGCTCCCTCCCATGACATGCCCCATGAAAGAACATCTGGCCGCATTACTCTCATCACCGTACAACGTTAGAGAATAAATCCTGTTGTAAAATTCCCATGTAATTTTTTCATCAAGGAAACAACAGAGATACAGAATGCCAAAGCTGCCGATAAGATGGGGGGCTGGCAGATATCATGGATTGATTTGCCCCTTCACAAATGTCAAGATGGTGATGGTCAATGGATTTTACGCTATACTCTGCATGGGTGCCGTTGTACAATGAACTTGTGCAAAATGGGCTTGTGCACAATAGACTTGTGCACAATAGACTTGTGCAAAATGGACCGGCGCAAATGGATTTGGGTGCGTTAGGAGATGTTTTTAACAAGCGTGTGAATTGGCCACACAATGGCGTTCTGTTTTGCGTGAGGAATGTGGTCCCATGAAAATATCTGATAAAGTGTGAGGCAAGAGGCGGTCTTTATTCTTTAAAGGAAATTGCTTTGAAAACCACTGTTTGAAATGTACAAAGACATTGTCTATTGCATCCATTAGGCGAGAAAAATCAAAGATTCATAAAAGAAAAAATGAGATTTTTTTCAGCATAAATTGAAAATGCAACCTAGATGAGTGGTCATTGTGGGCTGAATATGCAAGTTTTTACCCATTCGTTCAATCCCAATATTTCTCCATTGTCTCTTCCTGTTTCACACATTGGTAATAAAGGCATTATCTCTTATAGGTACGTATGTAATAATGTATTGCTCCAGCCAAATCGTAAGAAACAACAGACATGATACCTTTCCCCATTGGCGTTATTCTATAAGTTAAATTTACAGCTGTATTTTGCTGCTTTCGGGGTTGATCTGTATAGATCACCTCATACCCCTTTTGCCGCAACAAATGGATAAATAAAGGAGTAAAATTGTCTTCTGTGCTGTTTCTGTTTATAATCAGTGTCGTTGTCGCTGGTGGTAAAGCAGTTTTGAGATTGCGCACAAAATCGCGGGCAATTAATTTCGCCTGAGCCTTTGTAAGATTTCGATCAACATCATTTGTTGAATAATGACTTACAGACACGCAACCAGCTGTTAATATAATAGGAAATAGCAACGAATATTTTAACATCTTCCCCCCTATGAATCGTTATTTTCTCATAAAAAGCTTTTATACAAGAACGCAACTCCAAGAATAATAATGTTAACAACCTATTGGTTTTTAATCAAGTGGTCGCTCATCAATGTTTTGCAAACCACTGTTTCATATGGGCAAAGACATTATCTATAGCATCCATGAGGCGGGCAAAATCGAGGATAAATAAAAAAATAAAAAAGACTATCCATTTCATGAGACGCGACATCATTTTCACACTTTGGTAGGCAATAATTATTTCTTGAAGCATGGCTTTTTCTGCTTCCGTAAGCTCTGTGTGTTTTTCAGTTTTTTTTCTGGTCATGTTTCCATCCACACAAGCGTTCGCCTTGTTTGTTATGCTTTAAGATCTCTCTTGCTAAGCCCAAACTGATGACATGCAAATCTTGCTGGCTTAAATAAATGGGTAACCAACCAACACAAGAGACATATTTATTTGTTCCGCAACCAACGAGAGAGCTCACTACGCACATCAGCATCACTTTTTTGATCAACTTCATTTTCCACCTCAAGCCGTGTTGTTGCTGCCTTTAGCGTTTTTTCTGTTTGTTTTTGCTGTTCACTCCTTTTGCCAAGGGTAAAAGCTTTGGCTAAAGCCATAAAAAAAGCGGCTAGTGCCGCACCTGTTAACAGCAGATTTTTTTTTATCCATAACATCATAGGCGGTGCTCCTGAAAACGTTTGGCAACAAAGAAAAGACCAGCACCTGCTGCTAAAACCATAATGGTGGCGAGCGCCCATTGCACTGGACCATTGCCTGCCAACAAGCCGCCAAGACCTGAAAAAGAGCCAATGACTGGTGCTAATGCTTCTGCTTTAAAGAGCGCTGTTGAATCTGTTGTTTCTACGGTTTGATAGTTGG